>NZ_JAVKEW010000045.1:0-5555 GCF_040226375.1 Coleofasciculus sp. G2-EDA-02
CAGCATACCTTAATAGCGCTGAAAATAACGGATTAAAGCAGCAAAGCTTCTCAAATTACTACAATTACTGACGTATTTAGACTTGAGTAGGGCGAGTTCCGTCCGATTTTAAGCCTGTGGACTGGTTGAGTGCCGACACCGAAGCGAGTGAAACAGGAAGCAATCCGGATAATGTCTAACAAGATCCAATTTTGTCTAGCTTTGTCCAAGTGTTGTAGAACGGTAACGCAATCTGAGTTATTAGCTCAGGCTTAGTTTCCTTGCTAACAGACGGGTAAAAGCAGCCCTCTGTGTAAGTTAGTGCTTGACGGGGGAAGGTTACAGCAGCTAAGCCACCTTTCTTCCTGTACTTAGGCAATGATGGACGGTCAGCTTCACCTTTGTAGTAAAGCCCAACCAAGCCGTTGTAGCTGGTTAGTGACTCGCCAACAGACTTAAGAGTTTGCTGTGCTGACTGAGCGGCTAATGCCTTGTAGTGGGGATTGTTTTTGAGTTTCTTATCAAGCTCTGGGTAGGTCGTACTACTGCGGTACAGTTTCCAGCCGCAACGCAACTCATCACCACGCCAGTAAGTTGTAAAGGCATTCTCTTGCTGCTCCAACCAGCTACGATGCTTTTGCTTTGTGTAATAGATTGCACAGTTAATCAGGCTATTTGAGTGCTTGCACTGGTCTGCCCAGTAAACCGCTTCTTCTTCTGTAAATTTAGCCCTGACTGGGATTGTTCTATACAGTTGACTCACCTCCTTGACTTTGCTAGCTTATGCTTAGTATATACGGCATATCTAACAATGACAACCCAAAAGCGATTAAAAAATATACCTGTTTTACACGATGAGGTGAAGAAAAAAAGAACTGTAGTGTTAACTCCTACAGCTTGGGAAAACATTAAAAAAGAAGCAAAAAGAAAAGGGATTAGCGCTAGTGAAGTAATTGAACAGTGGGCAAGAGAAACGCTGGGCTAAAGCCCATATATCGCTTTCATCCCCTGGAAGAGAGCACAGGGGTTCTCAGCTTTTATGAGGTTTTGATAGAACAATTATTGGACTGAGGGCTTTTGCCTTCAGTCCTTTCCCGTTATCCTAAGAGTCTGTCTGTTTAGAGTTATTGAGTATGTCCTCCCAACTATCGAGGAAACCCAGCGCTATCAACGTTGTCTTTGTCGGCTTTATTGCTGTCGCTATCCTATTTGCCGGATATACCGACAGGATGCAAGCCATTACTGACGCTAGTTTTGAATCCGCCAAAACCGCCGTCGAGTTAGCCATTGGCTTGATTGGGGTGATGGCACTTTGGTTAGGATTAGTGCGGGTTCTAGAAGCGGGTGGACTGATGTACAATCTGGCAACTGCGCTCAAACCTTTGATGGTGAGACTTTTTCCTGATGTACCCCCCACTCATCCAGCAATGGGGGCGATGATTCTGAATATTTCTGCCAATATGCTGGGTTTGGGGAATGCGGCGACTCCATTTGGCATCAAGGCAATGGTGGAGTTAAATAAATTGAATCCGTTTCCAGGAACGGCAACCGATGCGATGTGTCTGTTTCTGGCAATTAATACATCAAGTGTTGCCCTATTTCCTCTGGGTGTAATTGGTGTACGAGCCGCAGCTAATAGTAGTGATCCCGCCGCAATTTGGCTACCTACGTTGTTGTCTACGACTTGTTCTACCCTTGTCGGGGTTTTAGTGGCGTTGTTTTTACGCAAAAGGAGTCAAGTATCTGAGCCGAGTATAGCCGATGAGTCAGGACAAGAAACGGTATTGCAAATAGAGGATGAAGTTAAGCCCGTTGAAGAACCTGATTTTTCCCATTTGTTGTATCCAGCCGGTCTAGTTTCTAAAATTATCGCTTGGGGTTTTATGGCTGGATTTCTCTTTTCTATGGTTTATGGGGTGATTACCAGCCAAAGTTTAGGTGGTTTCTTCGACCAAGATTTTCTTTCCTATTGGCTAATTCCCACATTAATTTTATTGATTATCACCTATGGTGTCGGACGAGGGGTGAAAGTTTATGAAGCGGTGACGGAAGGGGCGATACAGGGGTTTGAGATTGCCATTCGGATTATCCCGTTTTTGGTCGCTATTTTAGTGGCAATTGGTATGTTTCGGGCGTCGGGGGCGATGGAAGCACTCTCAACTCTATTAAATCCGATAACCAGCTTAATTGGTATGCCGGCTGAAGTATTACCGATGGCGTTAATCCGTCCCCTTTCTGGAGGCGGAGCATTTGGTATCTTGAGTGAAGTAGTGGAACGAGCGCCGGATTCTTATAGTGCGTTTTTGGCTTCGACAATGATGGGTAGTACAGAAACAACGTTTTATGTTTTGGCTGTTTATTTTGGCGCCGTTGGCATTACTCGTATCCGTTATGCACTTGTGGCAGCTTTATTGGCAGATGCGACGGGGTTAATTATGGCTTGTGTTTTTTCGGCTCTATTTTGGAGATGAATTTGTCATTGGTTATTTGGATACCCAGGTTATTTTAAGTTATAAGTTTGGGAAGCTTGGGGTAGGGCGGGTTTATTTACATCTTTATCTCTCGCAACAGATAACCGTAAAACCCGCCCCTACAAATGTATGATTGATACCTATTTTTTGAACGCAGAGGACGCAGAGGTTAACGCAGAGGTACGCAGAGGAATTGTGTATTTGATGGAAAAGTTTATCGTAAAAACAATATATATGAAAGTAAGCTGATGTAGAGTTGAATTGTGTATTTACTGTTGCCTGTTCCCTGTTTGCCAACAAATGACGAATGACGAATAATGGGTATTTTTCCAGCTCCTAAATTTAATACGTTTACACTTGAGTGCTTTCAACTGGAATCTGGTGTTGTATTACCTCAGGTTAATTTAGCTTATCGAATTAGTGGTACACCGTCATCACAAGCACCAATTGTTACTTGTACGGCTTTTGCTCAAAGTTATTATGATCTGGCTTATCTGCAAGGTCCTGATTTGGCTTTAGATCTAGAAAAAGACTGGATTATTCATACGGAGTTGTTGGGGAATGGGCGTAGTAGTTCTCCGAGTAATACTCCGCCACCGTTTAATGGTGCTAATTTTCCGGCGGTAACGATTCGGGATAATGTGAATTTACAATTGGCATTTCTAAAGCATCTTGGTGTTAAAGAGATTCGTGCTGTTGTTGGTGCGAGTATGGGGGGACAACAGGCAATTCAATGGGCGGTGAGTTACCCGGAAATGGTACAAAAATCTGTTATAATTGCCGGAAGTTGTCGGGCTACCTGGCATGTTCGTTTATTTCTCAATAGTTTAATATCCTGTATTCGTTCTGATCCGGCGTTCCAGGAGGGTAATTATACAGAACCTCCGTTGTTAGGACTTTCACGAATGTCTGAAGCTTGGGCGCCTTGGGCTTTTTCGCCAGAGTTTTATTCTTCACAAATGTATCAAAGGTATCCTGATACTCAGGCGAGTTCGCTGGATGAATTTTTGGCTAAATGGCGCACCCGCTATTATGAAAAAGATGCTAATGATGTTTTATGTCACTTTCAGACTTGGGCGGCTCATGATGTTAGTTTTACCCCTGGTATGAATGGATCATTAGAAAAGGCTTTGAGGAGGGTGAAAGCAGAGGTTCTCTTTCTACCCATTCGCACTGATGCCTATTTTGCTGTCACCGATGTCGCCGCAGAAGCCGCACTCATTCCTCATGCCCAACTTATGGTGCTAAACTCAGTCTACGGTCATGCTGCGGCGTTTGGACGAGACAAGGGCGATCGCGAACAAATCAATCACGCGATCGCGAACTTCCTCAATGGTTGATTCGCGATCGCACCATCTTGGCGATTGAGCCATGGTGGGTTACGCTTCTCTAATACACCCGACAATTTATCCCTTCAATTTTTTCCCTAAAATTTGGTTGGTTAATTTAGGATTTGCTCGTCCACTGGTTTTCTTCATCACCTGTCCGACAAAGAAACCTTGCAGCTTGGTTTTACCATTCCGATACTGTTCCAATTCCTTGGGATTAGCGGCAATCACTTCATCAATTATGGCTTCGAGTTGGGTGACATCAGAGATTTGAATCAGTCCCCGACTTTCAGCTATTTCCTTGGCTGAACCACCTTTCGACAGCAGTTCCGGGAGAATTTCTTTGGCAATTTTGCCACTGATTGTATTGTCTTCAATGAGCTGAATCAGTTCTGCCAAAATTAACGGTTTGAGCGCAATTTCTGTAATCGTTAGTTTCTCGGTATTCAGATAAGCCGCAATATCTCCCATTACCCAGTTTGCCGTTTGTTTGGGATTGGCATTTGCGGTTACAACGGCTTCAAAATATTCGGCAACCAGTTTATCCTCGGTTAATACGCGGGCATCATACGCCGAAAGCCCATATTCGCTTTCATAATGATGCCGTTTCTGGGCGGGAAGTTCGGGGAGTTCACTGCGCCATTGTTCTAATTGTTCTTTGGAGACTTCAATTGGGGGTAAGTCGGGTTCGGGGAAGTAGCGGTAATCGCTAGAGCCTTCTTTGACTCGCATACTAATTGTGCGTTGACTTCCTTCTTCCCAGAGGCGGGTTTCTTGGATAATGGGTTCCCCGGTTTCAATTGCCTCAATTTGCCGTTCTATTTCGTAGTCAATGGCTTTTTGAATGGCGTTAAAGGAGTTCATATTTTTGATCTCGACTTTCACGCCAAACTCTTTTTGACCGATGGGGCGCACGGAAATATTCACGTCACAGCGCAGGGAACCTTCCTGCATGTTGCCATCGCTGATACCCAGATAGCGCATAATCCGGCGCAATTCTTGGGCATATTCTGCGGCTTCTTTGCCAGAACGCAAGTCGGGTTCTGAGACAATTTCCAGCAGGGGGATACCCGCACGGTTGAAATCAACGAGGGAGTAGGTGGAACCGGAGAGTCTGTCACTTCCCGCATGGACGAGTTTTCCGGCGTCTTCTTCCATGTGCAGGCGAGTGATGCCGATTTTTTTGTCAATGGGGTTTCCGTCGTCATCGATGAGTTCGATTTCTAACCAACCATGTTCGGCGATGGGGAGGTCATATTGAGAGATTTGATAGTTTTTGGGTAGGTCGGGATAAAAGTATTGTTTGCGGTCAAATTTACTATAGGGGGCGATTTGGCAGTTGAGGGCTAATCCGGCTTTGACGGCGGATTCCAGGACTTTTTGATTGAGGACAGGTAGCACTCCAGGAAGTCCCATGCATATCGGATCGATGTTGGTGTTGGGGGGATTGCCAAATTCTGTGGAGGAGTAGGAGAATATTTTGGTGGCGGTGTTGAGTTGGCAATGGGTTTCTAGACCAATTATGGCTTCGTACTTGGTTTTTGCAGGTGCTGCGGTGGTCATAGGTGCTTTTTTTCTGTTTTTGGGTTTATATCTGGGGAACTGTTCCTAGAAATTCGGCGTTATAAACTGCCTTATTTTATCGAAGCGCCGTAAAACCCACATCCTTTTAGGTGTGGGATATAAGGCGGGTCATCGGAGGCACGTAGATGACCAAATCATCCCTTGTTTCTAGCCATTCGCTAGTAGCACATCACTTAGGCTATTAGCATTAATC
>NZ_JAVKEW010000046.1:0-25875 GCF_040226375.1 Coleofasciculus sp. G2-EDA-02
CCCTCTGGGGTTATCTAAGTTAGGCTCAATACTTGGTAGTTTTCTACGGGTATTTGGTTTAAGTATTGCCGCAAGGATAGATAGCTGTAAGGTGTGTCGCGGAACTAAGAATCCCCGTACTTATAGGACGGGGAGTGTCAATAAGACAGAACCAATGCGAATTCCTCCTTCCCGAAGTCCCTGTTGGGCTTGGGCGATCGCGGCTGCCATAAACTCATCCATAGTCTTGCTATCCTAGAATTCTCCAAATTTCTCGCTAAATAGTACGTCTGTAGAATTTTCTCCGGAGCAGGTTATCGGGATTGGGGAGATGGAGAAAGATGTTCTGAACCGCTATTGCCGATTTCACAAAAGGAACAAAAGGGTGGTGGGGATGTCAACCCCTAGTACATCGGTTCAGTCATCGGTCATCATCATAGTTGCTGTGAATTAACGTGACGCGGAAGTCTCCACCTTCAGTCTGGAGCGGGTTGTATCAAGCCGCAGGTGAGTACCCGCAATGTCTAAGGTGGGGATAGGGAGCAGACCCTCCGAAGGTACGGAGTCAATCAATAATCAATAGGTGTGCTTAGTACACCTATTAGCAATTGCTACATATTCATGTTATCATTATTAGCCTGGTCGCTGACCCTTCTCTTGCGTATGGACATCAGACAGGCTAATTCCGAAGTAGCAGTAATATGCTTGCCGCAGAAACATCGCAGCTAGGGAAAGAACATGACCACTGGTACGTAAGGTTACGCCCTGCGGTAAAAAACTCTCCCAAGCCATGTTGTACGACAAGCAATAACAACCTGCGGGAGGCGGGTTGCTGCCTGTGGACGTTGAGTAAGACCAAACCAAACATGGGTTTGGAGAGGCATCGACGGATGAAGCGGGAAACTCCGAAGACGAATAAGACCGTCATTGCCTAGTTAAGTTGGAAGCCCCAACTTCAGCGAAGCAAGTTGGGGTACTTCACCATCTCATTACCAATGGGAGTCAAAGATTAGGATGAAATACGGAATTGATATCGGACATAACTGCCCTCCAGATACTGGTGCTAGCAATATTGGCAAAGAAGATGATATGACCAAGGCGGTGGGGACGAGAGTGATCTCGAAGCTCAAATCCCTGAATCATCAAGTGGTAGACTGTACACCTAGTCGCGCTTCGAGTGTGAGCAACTCCTTACAACAACGTTGTAATACGGCGAATACCAATCGTGTCGATCGATTTGTATCCATTCATTTCAATGCCTTTAACGGCAAAGCTAAAGGCGCAGAAGTCTTTGCCGTCAGCAATACAGGGAAGGACATGGCTAAGCCTATCTTAGATAATATTGTTGAGCTAGGGTACTTCAATCGCGGGATTAAAGATGGCTCCCATTTGTACGTCCTCCGGAATACAGCAATGCCAGCGATTCTAGTTGAATGCTGTTTCTGCGATAATCAAGAGGACATGGATCGCTACGAAGCCGAAGCCTTGGCAGATGCGATTGTCAAAGGATTAACTGGACAAACCACACCAGTGACGACTACCTTTTCCCAAAAACCAATTGTTGACCTTCAGAAAGCCTTAAATCGGCTTAAGATCAGAAGTCCCAAAGGTACTCCCTTAGTCGAAGATGGTTCCAACGAAGCGGATACTACAGCAGCACTCAAAACCTTTCAGGCGATCGTTGGTGTTACACCCACAGGTATTGCCGATTCTACAACCTGGCAGATCATAAATCAAATTTTAGCCATGCCAGTCCTGCGAGAAAATCATGCCACAGGTTCTGTAGTCAAATATCTGCAACGTCGTATCGGGACGACACCGGATGGAATATATGGTCCGGGGACAGCCGCCGCCGTTGCCCGATTCCAACGGCAACAAGGGATCACGGCTGATGGGATCATCGGTCCCCAAAGTTGGAGCAAATTACTGGCTTAAGAAGTTTTGACCCTTCACGACCTTCAAGGATATGGTTGAAAATTTTTAAGTGAGGGAAGTAGGGGCGGGTTTAACTACTATCGTTTTTTGCTACCCTGATGTGACTAAACCCGCCCCTACATAAGTTAAAGAGTATTGAGTTATTTGACAAATGACGAATGACAAATGATATTTAATGCAAATCGGCTTCCCACACTCCAATATAAATGCGATCGCGCTCATTGCGTTCAATCAACCCTTTCAAGGGAGAACCGTTGCTGCTGCTGGTAAAACGATAGTGATTGGATTGACGCTGATAAACCTGGGTTAGTCCTTGGCGAATCTCTGGTGAGAGATTGCGACTGAGCATTTTATCTAAGGTATCTGCCATGGTTTCTAATCCCACAGATTGGGCAAATGCCGCCTCAGTTTGGCGCAAACGTTTAGTATCGCGGTCAAACAGATAACCGAGACTGACGCGATCGCCAATAAAGTCTTCATAAGTCAATGCCTGGGTATTGTACCATAAACCTTTGGAAAGCTGGGTTGGCTTGCCTAAGGCGGCTTCCACCACTTTTCGAGGCGTTCCTGGGGTAAATCCGGGAATTTTGTCCGATAGAGGTGGTTTAGGGGTGTGGTTTTCGGGCGCAGGTGAGGGTGTCGGTGAGGGTGTCGGTATGGGGGTTGGGGAAGCAACAGGAGACACAGAAGGAGAGGGGAAGGGTAAGACTAAGGGTTCAGAGGCAAACGGCGTGGCGGGATTGGGAGCAGGCAGGAATTCTGGAGATTCTTGGATACGGAATGTGGGATCAGGTGGGGACAGGGGTGTGGGCGATTCTGGACTCACCAGTTTTGGGGAAGGAGTTGGCAGAGGTAAAGGTGTAGTTGTCGCTGTAGTTGAGGGCAAAGGGGTACTTCCAGAAGAGGCGGATACGGACTCTGGGGGTGGCGGTACGCGACTTGAGGGTTCTAGAATACGATTTAAACCCCAACCAATAGCCATAGCACTCAGGAGTAAGCCGCCAGCGATTAAACCGCCGAAGCGCCGAGAGGAGTGTCCCTCGTCTGTTGACAGGGGTTTTCTGCGGATGGGAACGGTTGGCGGAACCGCCGATTTACTGGCAGGGGTTACATGTCTGCTAGAAAGGGATAACGTGGCTGTCGCGATCGTTGTCGGATAGGCACTCAAGGCTTCCAGCATTTCCTTGGCATCCGCAAAGCGATCGCGCGGATGGAAGCGAATCGCCCGATCAATCACGGTGGCTAAATGGGAGCGACAATTTGGTGCATCCCGACGCCATAAAATTTCGCCGGTGCGAGTATCAGTTTCTAGGGTTTGCGGTAATTTGCCCGTGAGCAAAAATACCGCAATTAATCCCAAACTATACAGATCACTAGCATAGCGAGGGCGTCCTGCCGCTTGTTCGGCTGCCATAAACCCAGGGGTGCCAATGACTATCGATGGGGTGGCGTTGGCTTGAGAATGAACAACGGTTTTAATCGCTTCTTTAACAGCACCAAAGTCAATCAGGACAGGTAATCCGTCTCGCTGTCGCACAATGACATTATCCGGTTTAATATCACGGTGAACGATGTGACAACTGTGGACATAATCCAGTACAGGCAACAGACTCAACAAAATTGCCTTGACTTGACTATCATTGAGCTGACCTTCCCGTTCTACAATTTGAGTCAGGGTATCCCCTTCAATCCATTCCTGAACTAAGTAAAATTGTCCAGATTCGGAAAAATAAGCAAATAATCGGGGAATTTGAGAGTTATTTTCACCTAACTCTTCTAAAACCGCTGCTTCCCGCTGAAATCGTTCTTGTGCTTGCTGATAGCTCTGGGGATCATGAGTCATGAATTTAAGCTGCTTAATCACACACTTACGTCCCGAAGGCATGTAAGTATCTTCAGCGAGAAAAGTATTCCCAAACCCACCTGCCCCCAGCGTCTGGAGGATACGATAGCGATTATTGAGCAGCGTTGGCATCATGAGCGATTTAGGCAAGCTGTTTATAAATGATGAATATGAGTTATGATATCAAGTTAAACGGCTGAAAGCCCTGTACAGAATGTTGTTTATCTAATTGATTAAGTCACTTGCGGATTTAATATAACCCCGCTTCTGTTTTTTCTATACGCTAGGACATTACAGAAACAAGAACCGGATCGCATTCTATACCTTGCCGTTAGTGAAACTGTTTTTCAAACCTTGTTTACTGAGGAAGCTGGACAACTCCTGTTAGAGGAACCCGGCTTTCATCTGATTGTGTTTAATCCAACCACGGAGGAAATTGTGCAATGGAAGTCCTAAACCAATGGCGGGAAACCCTAGAGAAAACCCTTCAATACTATGCAGAACTCCCGTATCCTTACTCTGATGTTCAAACCTATGTTGTTGTGAGTCGGGATAGCAACCATTTTTTCTTAATGCACGAAGGTTGGCAAGGCAACAAACGAATTCATGGCATGGTTGTTCATGCCGAAATCCGAGACGGCAAAATCTGGATTCACTACGATGGCATTGAAGGTAGTATTACAGAAGATTTGGTTACCGCAGATATTCCTAAGGAGAATATTGTGCTGGCTTTTCATCCAATCTATGTGCGCGAACACACTGGCTACGCTGTTGCCTAATATGGCTTAGAACAAAAAGAACAGCTTTAGTGGAGCCAATTGTAGGGGCGGGTTTAGCCATTTAATTTTGGCATCTACCGATAACTTTTCAATCAAACCCGCCTTTCGTCACAAAAGAACTTATTTTGTCGCACTAACAACCTGCCTGTTCAATCGATGATACAATTTTCTTCTAAACTATTAAAAACTTATTTTTTTGGATCTTGTTAATTGATTTTTATTTTAAATCCAGTAATCCCTTCTCTTTTAATTTTGGATTAAAGCGAATCTCAGCTTGCACACCACGGGCATTTAATTGTTCTAAAATTTCCGCTTCTACTCGTCGTGCTATTTTCTTTAATAGCTTAATTTGCCCTAATTCTTCACTCTTGTTATAGGTTGCTTTATCCTCATCCGTCATCGTCTTTTTCGCATCAATAGGATTATTCCAAATCCCTTCATCACCACCATTTCCTCGTGGAATTTCTCCATTTTCTTCAATCCAAACTGTGCGGATTGTTTCCAATCGAGTGCGATTGGGGCGCTCAATGGTTGTCACTTTCAACCAATAGCAGGATTGAGGCTGGCGGACTAGATGTTGTTTTAGGCTGACATAAATATCACGAGAATAGTTGACCAGTTGCATGGTTTTGTCCTGGTCAAAAATGGCATAGACGCCGATTTTTCCAGATAACGATTCCGGGAGATTACCTCCCTCGTCCAGATAAGGAATATAGTCTAAGTCAGAGAGAGCAGGAATTTGCGTGTCAGAACTCATCAGCAATAATTAGGCTATTTTTCGATAAATCGCACAGAGGCGGCTGGGATTAAAGATTTTGGCTTTGAACATGAAATTGGGAGGGACATTTATAATTGCATAATCTTCGGATTCGTGATACTGTTCAAACTCCCGTGGCATACCTTTGGGAGTCCCTTCGCTGTAGGGGACAGGTTGAAACAGTAACTCGGTGAATTCCAAATCGTGACAGTGCAGTTGTCCCGCGACTTGCTGGCGGAATGCTTCACCGTTCAGCAAGCTAAATAGATGGTTCTGGGCGTCTGGTTCGAGGACAAAGCTGCCATCAAAATTGTTAACAATTTTTAAGTTAGCCATAGTTTGGCAGAATTGGGAGCAAATTGACGACTGGGATGATTATACCGCACAAGTATAGCTTTCTTAGCCATAGCAGTATGAATGTTCAATACTTTGCTACACAAGGGTTTAGAGTCTCTGAGTAAAGGGTTAAATGATCGAGATCACCCCTTAAAATGATTTCCGGCATGTTTTCACTAGAGAAATATCACTTAAAAAGCCTATTAAAATCAGCTTTTGGTTCTATTAAGCTTACAGTTCATATTGATTTAAATCACACTAGGGATTATATCGGTTTTCTATGATTGCGATTAACAACCGCACTTGGTTAATTCAAACCTGAGCAAGAAGGAGACAAAATGATCGCGAGTGACTACGACTGGAAACTCACTATCATTGAACGGAATTTATCCCACTCGAATTGGATAAATCTTTTACCTGAAGCCCAAGAACGAATTTTAGAAGAAGCTGATGATTTGCTAAACGTTTTACCTTTCCCCCATAAACAACGATTAAAAACTTCTTTAGAACGGATTCGAGATTGCACAAATTTGAAGGAATTGGCTTTAAACTAATATGGCTGGGCGGGTTTCACCACTATCTTGTCGGTGGCAACCCCATGTAACTCGCGCCCGCCCCGACTCAGACGAGTAGGAGAGGATGTTAAGGATGCTCCCGTATCTGTAATGTCCGCAATCGATTTAAGGCAGCTGCTAACTCAAATCGCCGGAATAATACTAAGTCTCCTTCGGGTAAATTGCCCAGCAAATCTAATCCCTGAGATTCAATATCTGCCATCATCCGATTTAGTACTTCCGTAAGTGTATTGCGCCCATTAATATAGTGTCGCTTGGCATAAACAATCGCCTCAGCAATTGCCCGTAATTGCCCTTTCTCCACAATCTGTTCAACGGCGGCTAAATCAATTTCCTCTTTGCCAAAGACAACTTCATCCACATCTCGCACTTTCAGCTTAACGTCTCGTGAACCGCGACTGGGGTCAATGCTTTCGGGTAACGGAATACGCGGCGCAATATCGCCAAACTCTTTTCCGCCTTCGGGAATCCTTTCTGTTTGATACTGTTTCGCGATCGCGCGGGCTTTTTCGGTAACATCGTAGGGCTGGAAGTTATCCATGGCGATAACGGTATCGGCGACATCAAAGTAATCACCACTACCGCCCATGACTAAAATTGTGGATACCCCATAATCGGTGTATAGTTGGCGTATCTTATCGATAAACGGCGTAATCGGTTCCTTATCTTTGGCAATCAATTGCTGCATCCGATGATCGCGAATCATAAAGTTTGTCGCCGCCGTATCCTCATCCACCAGTAATAACTGGGTATTGGCTTCCAACGCTTCAATAATATTCGCCGCCTGGGAGGTACTCCCACTCGCATTGGCGGTGGAAAATTGACGAGTAGACCGACCTTGGGGTAATTGGTTAATAAACGGCGAAATATCTACACTGGCAATACTACGACCATCTTCTGCCCGAATCTTCACCCCTGAGGCTTGAGTCACCACAAATTCCCGTCCATCCCCAGGAATGTGATTATAGACCCCAACCTCTAGCGATCGCAAGACGGTAGATTTGCCATGATAGCCACCCCCGACGATTAAGGTAACGCCGGCGGGAATCCCCATCCCCGTTACCTCACCTCGATTCGGACAATTAAAGGTTTCCCGTAATGTCTCTGGGGATTGGAAAGGTAAAGCATTTTCATCTAACGGGCGATCATCCACACCACTGCGTCGGGGTAGAATCGCATCATCAGCAATAAATGCCACTAAATTCCGTTCGGTTAACTGTTGACGCAGCCAGTCTGCATCTTCAACTGTTTGAACGTGTTGTTTAATCTCTATTGCATCCAGAGACTCGTACTTAAGCGCTTGATCAACAATCTCAGGAATATCATCACACAACATTTCCGCCGCCTGACGCCCAGAGATGCGCCTTCCCCGTGCAGGTAATCCGACGACGAAGCGAACTTCTATGAGTTCATCGTTGACAAATACAGCTGTTCGCTCGATTACCGATTGTCCCACAGACATAATCGCAATCCTCCCACTATTCCCCGTTCCCCGGTGGGAACTGAAGTTTCGCGCCACTAAATCAAACTGGCGTGTCAGGTAATCCCGTAAGGCGATTTCTCGACTACGACTTTGGTAAAGGGTTCTGGGAAACTCCGCTACAGCTTGAGACAGTTGCACTCGGACATGACTAGGACTGGCAAAGGGATCACCTTGGACGCGATCGATAATTAAGGTGAAATCAGAAAAGTGATAACGTCCTTTGATATCCTTGTAAGCTTTGTAGCTCTTGTCGTCAAGTTGGAGTAGAAGTTGGCGTAGTTTCTCGCGATTACTCATAATGTAGCAATAAGTTGGGTAATAGCTGTTTTCAGACTACTACCCAACCTTAGCGTCTCGTGGTTTAGCTGCATTGAGTTGACGTTCTCCGGTGGGAGTTAGAGCCATTGGCGATATACAGGGAACATGGCAATAGGCTTCGGTTAAGGAGAGCAAAGGGGGTCAATCTGTAGGGGCGGGTTTTACCCATAACATTGTGGCACATAACCGATAACTTGACTAAACCCGCCCACCCGGTTATTGAGGCAGATTTTACTGAGGGCGATTGCTCCAATTTCCTCTGTAAATTCGCCCATCAGTATAAGTCAGGACACCCACACCTCCAGGCTGACCATTCTCTAACTCTCCAGTATAACTTTTATAGGTGTCGCCTTGGGGATAGGTGCAAGTGCCGCGACCAGTAAAGGTACTATTGTAGAAGTTACCTCGACAAACGATACCATTAGCGTGTCGTAGTGTACCATTGCCTTTAGCCTGACCTAACATAAACTGTCCGTCGTACCTTTGCCCATCAGCAAAAATGAACGTTCCACTACCGTGGTACTGACCGTTGAGAATGCCTCCTGAATAACGATCCCCGCTAGCAAATCTGAATGTTCCAGTTCCGTTGGCTACACCCTGAGTTAACTCCCCGGTATAGCGATCGCCATTCTCAAATATAAAGGTTCCTCTGCCGTGGGGAAGACCGTTGTTGAATTGTCCTTCATAGTGGTCATTGTTGTTATACACGAAGAGTCCCTGACCTGATGGTAAACCGTTGCGAATGTCTCCTTCGTAATAGTTGTAAGGGTTACCTTGAGAGTCTCTCTCATAAACGCATAACCCTCTACCATTAAGTCCCTGGAAGTTTCCTTGGCATAAAGTACCATCCTGAAGCGTGATTAATTCTGCCAATGATGGCGGCGAATAACTCAAGTTAATGGCGAAACTGGCACTAGATGCCATCAGTAGGGTTAGTCCTAGTCGTTTTAAAGGCAGTTGCTTTAACATAAGTTACCTCGATGAATGACCCTTTCACTGGTTACTCTGGAAATGTGCCTGCCTTCTATGAACTAGGACAAAAAACTTTACAAAAGAGCGATAAAATCAGCGTTTGGGCTGATGTTCCCCCCGAAAACTAGACAAAAAGTTGAACCCCTACCTGTAGGGGTACGACATGTCGTACCCCTACAAATCGCAGGATCTGTATATACTTCCTAATAAAGTGGATTCGAGTTGTTAATTTTGACTATAAGTCGCCTCTAAACCATGCATCGTCAAAACGAGGAACCTGGTTGTTTAAGAAACGCCACTTCTTCCGGTGTGCTTTCTCGACCCAGAATCGGGTTACGATGGGGGAAACGCCCAAAGCGTTCAATCACCTTCAGATGACGATAGGCGTAATCAATGGTACTGGCGCTGTCTGGATCATTTTTCAGCGTGGAGAATAATTCAACACACTGACGCTGGTGTGCTAAGTTTTCACTATGTTCATAGGGCATATAAACAAACCAGCGTTGCACAGGGATCAATGTTTGGTCAAACCCTTGTGATACCGCATGTTGGGCGGCGGCTAAGGCTTGAGAGTCAGTGGCAAAGGCTTGGGGTTGACCGCGAAACATATTGCGGGGAAACTGATCCAGCAGTAGAATCAGCGCCAGACAAGTATAAGGGGATTCCTGCCAATGGTTGAGTTGACCCGCCGCCGCTTGTTGATAATCGTCCAAAAAGCGCGATCGCACCTCTTCGTCAAAGGCGGGATTTTTGGTAAACCAAGCCTGACGAGGCTTCCGATAAGCTGGATCATCGGGCGTTCCAAACCAAAATGCTAAAATTTCGTCATTTGTCATTTAAAGATAGTAGCAAGTTGCAATGAAAGACTTTTTGCAAAATATTAGCCGTTACCCCCGTTACCTGATTAGTATAACCTTGGGCATCTTCTTTGCCCTATTTGAGCGCTTTAAGCCGGTATTGAGTAATCCCGTGAGTGCGATCGCGCTGGTGGGTTTGGTGGTGGGGACGTTTTTATTCCTGGCTTTCACCCTGCGTGCCATGCTAGGACTCAACCCAGTTTAGCGGGTCAGTATGTCACACTAGAAATCGTTGGTCTCCAACTGCCCATACTCATAGTAAAGGGGGCGTTATGGCTACAAATCGCCGTGTGTCTAGGGTTTCCTCGCTGATTCAGCAGGAAGTCAGTCAAATGTTGTTACACGATATCAAAGATGACCGTGTCGGTGCTGGGATGGTCAGCGTTACGGATGTCGATGTTTCGGGTGACTTGCAACATGCCAAAATTTATGTCTCAATCTATGGCACCGAAGAGGCAAAATCGGAAACGATGGCGGGTTTACAATCAGCTACGGGTTTTGTCCGTCGCGAATTAGGTCGGCGGGTGCGCTTGCGTCGTACCCCAGAGGTCGTCTTTATTGAAGACCAAGGCTTGGAACGCGGTGATCGCATGTTGACACTGCTGAATCAACTCTCACAAGAACGTCATAGTAAGGAACTCGATGATCAGGTTCCTGAGGCAGAAGAAAACGAGTGAATTCCTTACCCGATATCGAGTCTCTCTCCTTGGCACAACAGGTGGCACAGATGGTTGTGGTGCGCTCATCTGGCTACCTGTTTGACCACCAAATTCAGTACCCGGCTTGGGAACCTCCCGCCGCTAGGTTGCAGCATTGGATACAGGATTTGGGGGTGGGAGGCGTGATTTTACTGGGTGCGAGTGCTGGGGAACTAGCGCTGCGATCGCAACAATTACAAAGGTATGCCCAAATCCCCTTGTTGATTGCCGCCGATATTGAAGAAGGGGTCGGTCAACGCTTTGCTGGGGCGACTTGGTTTGCGCCACCGATGGCAATAGGGGCGATTGCCCGTCAGGATTTGCAAAAAGCCCAAAATTATGCTAAACAAAAGGGCGCAATTACTGCCCAAGAAGCCTTAGCGATTGGGATTAACTGGATTCTTGCGCCTGTTGTAGATGTTAATAATAACCCCCAAAACCCGGTAATTAATGTGCGGGCTTATGGTGAGACGCCGGAAATCGTGAGTCAATTGGCTTGTCAGTTTATCCGAGGGACGCAAGATTATCCGGTGTTAACCACGGCGAAACATTTCCCCGGTCATGGGGATACCGCGATCGATTCCCATTTAGATTTACCGATCTTATCCCATTCGCGATCGCGACTGGCACAGGTGGAGTTTCCCCCGTTTCAAGCGGCTATGGCGGCGGGTGTGGATGCGGTGATGACGGCTCATCTGTTGATCCCTAGCTTGGATGCTCACTATCCTGCGACGTTATCACAAAAAGTTTTAACCCAAGTTCTGCGCCAAGAGTTGGGGTTTGAGGGGTTGATTGTCACCGATGCCTTAATTATGGGTGCGATCACTAATCGCTATGGCGCAACGGAAGCCCCTGTAAAAGCGGTTGAAGCTGGGGCTGATATTTTACTCATGCCCGTTAACCCAGAAACCGCCATTCAAGCCGTCTGTGATGCTGTAGCGGCAGGACGGATTTCGCGCGATCGCATTCTGGCATCTGTGGAACGGATTTGGCAGGCGAAGGCGAAGATCAGCCGGGGGACACAGGTGTCAGGGAACCGAATTGATCAAGCTCAACCCTTATCGTTTCTGGCTCATCTGGCTCAACCGACTGCCATTGATACGGTTACTAATATCCTCCGTGATTCTCAACAAGTTGGCGGTTCCCTACCCCTGCGCTCAAAACCGCTCCAGAATAGTCGCCAGGGGCGCAACCTGATCATTGTGGATGATATTTTAACCTGTAATGTTTTGGGGCGAAATGCTCCAGCCGTTACCCTACCCCAACAGTTTGGCTACCAATTGCAATGGGTGGATTGCCATACGCCAGCGATGCCGAGGGATCACAATGAGCTCCCGATTCCGACGCTGCTACAGCTTTTCATTCGTGGAAATCCGTTTCGGAGTACAGCTTCTTTAACTGCTGTGGCTGCGGATTGGCTACAGCGATTATTAACGGATCAAGTCTTAGAGGCATTGGTGATTTACGGTAGTCCATACACCTTAGAGCAGTTCTTACCTGACCTCCCCGCCCAGACGCCTTATGTTTACTCCTACGGACAGATGCCAGAGGCGCAGGCGATCGCACTTGAGGTATTATTTGATCAGATTGAATCTGATTATAGCTTAACAGAGTTTATTTAAGTTTTATTAATTAAATTGCCATAATCGAGAGAGGGATCTCAGAGGCAGCCCCAGTATCAACTGCCAATTTAACGGTGTAGCAAGGGTTTCAGCTTTTAGTCGCTAGCGACTAAAAGCTGAAACAATTTGTATCTTTGGTATTTTTTATTCATAACTCGAAGATCTTTGTAACTTTCTATACGGAACGAGATACCTTTTCAGGCTAGCCAAATTCGTATATAGTTAGAACGTAGCTTAGTTTTTAGTCAGGATGGTATCTATGAGCCCGATGAGTCTTCAAACTGCTCCCTCTACTCCCTCTATTCGATACTCCATTGATGTGATTCAAGAAGAAGCACGTCAACTCGTGGAAAAAGGAGTGGTCAGCCGTCAACAGCCCATCTACGTTCTTTGTCAGTACATTCCAGCTCGCGAGTGGGTATGTATCGAATGCGAACTAGAACAGTGTGATTTCTTGCTTAGAGACCGGATTGGTGATTTAATTGGTTCCGAAGAATGGGAAAACGATTAAATAGCCTTATTTGAGAGGGATTGTGGCTCGGCGCTTATATGAGTTGTACAAATTTACTCCGTCAAGTGTCGTTATCGGTTCGTTGTTATTGGTCATTGGTGAATTGGCGAGTCAGAAACAAGTGCCGATTTATATTGGGAAACCCTGTCGGCTTTAGGCTTAAGCCATAGCTCTCGCTCCTGATACAACCCTAAAAAAAAGGATGCAGCTTAGCAAAGCACCAATGTAATTGCATATTAAAATTTGGATAACCTGAAATACTGTAGGAGCCGCTCGTAAATGTCTACCCACAACTACCCAAAACTAAGCATTTTGGGTAGGTGGGGTGAGCGTGCAGACTCAGCCGTAAAAAAGAGTAACCTACCATCTGGCAAGGTTGGCTACGCTTCCTTTGGTCATGACACCCAAGAATGAACGCTAGTTTTTGGCACTGTCGGAACTATCAACGAAAGGCGAGACATCGAACAGAAGCCCTCTGATACTCCATAACAAGCCTGAGAAGCATTGTCGAAGCTAACATTACTTTACGAAGGACTGGTCAAACCGACCAAACAAATCATGTCAAACTATGTTTTTTTGATTGATGCCAATAAAACACCGATGAATCCAATTCATCCAGCACAGGCAAGGAAATTGATGGAAGCTGGCAAGGCGGCGGTGTTTCGTCGTTATCCATTCACATTGATCATGAATCGAGTGGTAGAAAACATCATTACCTATCCACTCACACTCAAGATTGACCCAGGCTCCAAAACGAGCGGAATTTCACTGGTGAACAACCGGGATGAAGTTGTCTGGGGCATGGAGCTTGAACACCGAGGGCAACAGATTAAAGATGCTCTTTTAACACGCAGAACGGTTCGCCGGGGACGAAGAGGGCGCAATACTCGTTACCGTCAAGCTCGTTTTCTGAACCGCTTGCGCTCAAAGGGGTGGTTAGCACCTAGTTTGATGCACCGTGTTTTGACAATTGAAACTTGGGTGAAAAGGCTTTGCCAATTTGCACCCATCGCTGAAATCAGACAGGAATTAGTCCGATTTGATATGCAGCAGATGGAGAACCCAGAAATCTCAGGAGTCCAATACCAGCAAGGGACTCTCTTTGGTTTCGAGGTACGAGAGTATCTTCTCGAAAAATGGGGACGCAAGTGTACTTACTGCTCAAAAAAAGGCGTTCCATTGCAAGTCGAACATATCATTTCACGCGCCAAGGGCGGTTCTGACCGTGTTTCTAACCTGTGTCTTGCCTGTGAAAAGTGCAACCAAAAGAAAGGGACTTCATACCTGAAAGACTTTCTCAAAGGTAAACCCGAACTAGAGAACCGCATTCTCAAACTTGCCAAAGCACCGTTGAAAGATGCTGCTGCGGTTAACGTAACGCGCTCGAAGTTATTCGAGACGCTCAAGGCAATGGAACTACCCGTGACGACCGGGACAGGTGGACAAACCAAATATAACCGCACTCGGTTAGGACTCGATAAAGCGCATTGGTTAGATGCTGCTTGTGTTGGTGTCACCGAAATGCTCAAAGTTTTGACCAATAAGATTCTGCAAGTCAAAGCAACGGGGCAGGGTGGGCGGCAACGATGCCAAACCGATAGACTAGGTTATCCGCACAAGTATCGCCCATTGCGTCCGATTCATGGCTTCTGTACTGGCGACATCGTGAAAACGATCATCCCAAAAGGTGTGAACACAGGAACTTATGTTGCTCGACTTTGCCCATACAGCAACGGTAGAGGTGAGATCTATCCGACAACTGGTAAAAAACGGATTGGCATCAAACTCGAATATGTCGAAAAACCAATTCATCGAAAGGATGGCTACAGCTATGGGTGAAAAGTACCCAAACGGGAATAAATGTCTAGATGTGTCCAGAATTAACAAACAGCTTCTAGGCGCAAATATAGCGAAGCTGACACCAGCCGCAAAGTAGCGATTGAAATGCTTATCAGATAAAGGTTTCAAGCTTTTGTTACTCCTCCGATTGGTTCTCCGAACGCAACCAGCAATTCGTCAGCTATGGCAGAGTATAGTCACCACTGTCCGTTCTAGTTAGTCCCAATGCAATGAAGCTACAAACCCGGTCGATTTAGTACAGAGTTACTAATTGCTACAATATTAACTCAAATGCCGACTTTAGGGCGAAAGTAGGGAAAAGAACCCTTTTGTTGATTGATTTTTCAGGGGGTCTGAGTATGACTCATTCTTCTACTCAACAATCGAAAGTTGGTAAAAATTCCAATCCACCTCGCCCTTCACCAAACTCCCGCAAGTATGCTGAAGTGAGAGTGCGGGAATACCTGCTGCCAAGAGAAGTTGAGTCCATGCGAGACGCACTTTCAAAAGCAGGAGGTCGCCACGCTCATCGAGACTCAACGTTAATTTTGTTAATGTACCGTCACGGACTACGGGTGGCAGAAGCCGTGGCACTACGATGGGAACAGATAGACTGGAGTAGTGGTAATCTCCACGTCAAACGGGTCAAGCAAGGTACGCCCTCCACCCAACCTCTCTACGGTGCGGAACTGCGCTCCCTACGTAAGCTGCAACGAGACTATCCAGCTTCTCCCTATGTTTTCCAGTCAGCTCGTCATGGTCCACTAGCTAAAGATACAGTCAGTGGAATTATTGAGCGAGCTGGAGAGCTAGCTCTTCTACCATTTCCCGTCCACGCCCATATGTTGCGTCATGCCTGTGGCTATGCCCTAGCCTTAAGAGGAACTGATACCCGCACTATCCAAGGCTATCTAGGACACAACAACATTCAGCACACAGTCCACTATACTGAGCTGGCTCCAGAACGATTCAGGGGATTGTGGGATGAGTAATATAAGTCCTGAAAGTGAGTGAGGGAAAATAACCCACGCGACTCCGGTTCAAGTCAAAGACGTTCCGAGCATTAATTAAATCAGCTATCTCCCCACTGGGGTCAGTTTTGTCGTAGAACTAGAATTCTGTCACCGTGAGGGGAAGTCTACATGAAACGCCAGTGGGAGCCAGAAGAATTAATAGAGCATTTCACGCTCGTTGAGGAAGAAAGGGTACTGCTAGCAAATAAAACAGGAGCCAGTCGGCTGGGTTTTGCCGTCTTACTCAAGTGTTTTAGCCTTGAAGCTCGGTTCCCGACTAAAAAGCAAGAAATTCCCAAGTCAGTCGTATCCTATATTGCCACACAGGTAGAAGTCCCACCCCCCCAGTGGCGTCAGTATAAGTGGACTGGACGCACCATTGAATATCATCGCGCCCAAATCCGTGTCTTTTTTGGATTTCGAGAAGCCACAGTCGCGGATTTCCACGCTTTGAGTGAGTGGCTGCTCGATAAAGTGCTAATTTATGACCGCAACGAACAGCATTTAGAAGCAGCCGTTTATCAACGACTGCGAGAATTAAAAATTGAACCTCCAACACCTGAACGAATTGAACGGTTAATTCGTTCAGCACTGCATACCTACGAACAAAATTTTTGTGCGGCGATTTCTTCTCAGCTTTCAACAGAAACTTTAGCTCGAATTGACGCCCTTGTGAGTACAGAGAAGGCACTAGAAGAACAAACCGTACCTCAGCCATCTGACTTCAATAATTTGAAAGCTGACCCAGGTCGCGTCGGTCTTGATAGCCTACTCAAAGAGATTGACAAGTTACAAACCATTCGGCAACTAGAATTACCAGAAAACTTATTCGCTAACATCTCCCCCAAGATTCTGCATCATTACCGACAACGTGCTTCCACTGAACCCCCAAGGGAGTTACGTCGCCATCCCGACCCGATTCGTTACACGCTTGTATCAGTTTTCTGTTGGCTCAGGAGTCAAGAGATTACAGACAGTTTAGTTGAATTACTGATTCAAATCGTGCATCGAATTAGCATCCGGGCTGAACGAAAGGTCGAGAAGGAACTGATTGCGGATTTCAAGCGAGTCAGTGGAAAAAATAATATCCTGTTTCGCATGGCAACCGCCTCGTTAGACCATCCAGAAGAATGCGTTAAGGATGTCATTTATCCCGTAGTCAGCCCGTCTACCTTGCAGAACTTGGTAAAAGAATTCAAATCTAGCGGCCCCACCTATCGAGAGCGAGTTTATACGGTCATGCGAGCTTCCTACCTGCACCATTACCGTCGAATGGTGCCGCCAATTCTCAATGTCTTGGAGTTTCGGTCGAATAACAAACTCTATCAACCTGTCATCGGAGCCTTGGAATTAATTAACAAATATACGGGTAGTACTCAACATTACTACTCCCAAGAAGATGAAGTCCTGATTGATGGGGTGCTAAAAAATACTTGGCGTGACATTGTTGTTGAAGTAGATGCGGATGGAGCTGAAAGAATTAACCGCGTCAATTATGAAATTAGCGTGCTTCAGGCATTGAGAGACCAACTGCGTTCCAAGGAAATTTGGGTAGTTGGTGCTAAACGTTATGGAAATCCAGAAGAAGACCTCCCAAAAGACTTTGAGGCACAGCGAAAGGTTTACTATCAAGCCCTGTCTCAACCCACCGATGGGGAAGCTTTCATTGCCAGCTTACAGCAAAAGATGACAAAAGCCTTAGAGGAGTTAGACCTCCAGTTGTCCAAAAATTCCCAAGTAAAGATTCTCACAAAAGACAATGGCTGGATTTTAGTGTCTCCTCTAGAAGCTCAACCAGAACCGTTAAATTTACAACGGCTCAAAACGGAGTTGATTTCTCGCTGGCCTATGACCAGTTTATTAGATGTTCTCAAAGAAACAGATTTACGAGTAGGGTTTACAGAGCAGTTTCACAGCGTCTCGTCTCGCGAGACTTTGGAGAGAAAGACCTTACAAAGGCGACTGTTGCTCTGTTTATTTGGTTTAGGAACTAACACCGGACTCAAACGAATTAGTACCGGAGGAACCGGAGAAAATTACCATGACCTGCTCTATATCAAACGACGTTATATCCACAAAGAGAACTTACGGAATGCAATTGGAATGGTTGTGAATGCCATTTTTCAGATGAGAGCGCCGCATATTTGGGGTGAAGGAACGACCGCTTGCGCTTCTGATTCCAAGAAATTTGGCTCTTGGGATCAAAATCTGATGACTGAGTGGCACATTCGCTATGGGGGACGGGGAGTGATGATTTACTGGCACGTTGAGAAGAAATCTGCCTGCATCTATTCCCAGTTGAAAACTTGTTCTTCTAGTGAAGTGGCAGCCATGATTGAGGGATTGTTACGCCACTGCACAGATATGAAGGTAGAGAAGAATTATGTTGATACTCATGGTCAAAGTGAAGTGGCTTTCGCCTTCTGCCACCTGTTGGGCTTTCAGTTATTGCCTCGCCTCAAACGCATTCACAAACAAAAATTGTATCGACCAATAACTGGTCAAAGCAGCGCCTATTCTAATTTACAACCTGTGCTATCGAGACCCATTAATTGGGATTTGATTCGCCAGCAGTACGACCAGATGATTAAGTATGCCACCGCTTTGAGACTAGGAACGGCGGAGACTGAGGTAATTCTTAAACGATTTAATCGTTCTAACCTTATACATCCTACTTACCAAGCACTCGCTGAGTTGGGGAAGGCAGTGAAGACCATTTTTCTCTGTGAATATTTACAAAAAGAGGAACTACGTCAAGAGATTCATGAAGGACTGAATGTGGTGGAACAATGGAATAGTGCTAATAGTTTTATTTTTTATGGGAAAAATAGTGAAATCGCCACGAATCGATTGGAAGACCAAGAGATAGCTGTATTGTCATTGCATTTGTTGCAAATTTGCTTAGTGTATATCAACACCTTGATGATGCAACAGATTCTGTCAGAGAAGCAGTGGTTGAAGCTGATGCAAAAAGATGATTTTCGCGCTCTGACACCGCTAACTTGGGGACACATCAACCCTTACGGGACTTTCCGCTTGGATATGGATGAGCGGCTGTTGATTGACCAAGAGGTTTCTTGAAAACTGTAGGCAGTCGGCAAGAAATAAATGCTCAAGCCTTTGCCACGCAAGGCTTTGAATAGCTACTTTGCGGCTCGTGTCAGCTTCGCTATATTTGCGCCTTCTAACCCCAATAAATTAGGGGGAGCAGGGGGAGCAATGATACATTTTCCCTGATAGCGGTGCAAGGGTATGAAAGGGGCTCACTTTCACTACTATCGTTTTTTGCCCACTCTAATGTCACTAAACCCGCCCTGTCTAAATGATTTAAAACTCTATACTCTGCAAACTAGAGACGCCACCAATATCCGTCAGATTGTATTGCAGGGGCGTAATCGCAATATAGTTTTCCTTAACGGCTTGAACATCAGTAGCTAAATCGGGGGGAAGATGGGAATGGGGGGGTTGTTCTATATCTTCAATCACTTCACCCGCTAACCAATAATAGGTTTTCCCCCGTGGATCAACTCGTTTCTCAAAGGTGTCGAAATAGCGACGAATTCCTTGGCGGGTAACCTTCACCCCAGCAATTTCCGCCATACTCACGGGCGGTACATTGACATTAAGTAACATGACTTTGGCGAGGGGTGCGCCAGAGAGTCGCTCAACCAGGCTTTTGGCGAACGTGGCTGCAACATGAAACTCCTTGGAAGTGTAGCTAGTTAGACTAAAGGCAATGCTGGGAATTCCTTCTAGAACCCCTTCCATGGCGGCGGAAACCGTGCCAGAGTAAAGGATATCGGTACCCAAGTTAGAACCGTGATTAATCCCAGATAGGACAAAATCGGGTGGACGATCAATTAATGCTCCCAGTGCTAGCTTTACACAGTCTGAGGGAGTTCCGGAACAAGACCAAGCTTTAACCGCCGAGTGAAAAATCGTATCAACTGCTTCGGCGCGAATGGGATCATGGAGGGTTAAACCATGACCCGTTGCCGATCGCTCTCGATCTGGACAAACGACGGTAACATCATGACCCGCTTGTGCCAGTGTATCAGCTAGGGTGCGAATCCCCAAGGCAAAAATTCCGTCATCGTTGCTGATCAGCAATTTCATCAAATTCAGTGTGACTCCTGACTACTTATTCATTGAACGAACTATCCCCTTGTACTTCCAGCAATTCTTCCCAAGAACAACCAAATGTTTTCTTTATTCTGCATTCTGCACACAGTATAGTGCTACCTGTAGGGGCCCGGCAATGCCGGGCCCCTACTAGATGTGGCTCAGACGGGGGTAATTAACCCGGATTTAGTATCACTTATGGTACAGCAGAAGCCCCACCAAAAAACCGATAATTAATCCTGACGTATGACCTGTAAAACTTACGTGAGGAATTGATAGGTCAAAGACGACTTGAAAGGCAATAATAAATAAAATAAACCGTAAACGACGAGAGGCTAAACGCGATTTTTCGCGCCGCCAACCCTGAAGTAAAATAGCCGCCGTTGCGCCCACAATTCCCATCACTGATCCGGATGCCCCAACCACAAATTGCGCCTCAGAGTATCCAAAATGAGTGGCTAGAGATACCACAAACATTGAACCTATACCACTAATCAAGTAGAGCAGCAAATATCGCCACCCAGAGAGGGCATATTCGACAAAGGGTCCAAGGATATACAGACCCAGCATATTCATTAATAGATGCGGAAATCCAAAGTGCAAAAATGTTGAGGTTAATAACCGCCACCAAGCACCATCGAGAACTTCCTGTGGCACTAATGCTCCGAGAGCATATAAAACCTGCTGATTTTCACTTCCGCCCAAGTGAATTTCAAATCCAAACACGATTAGGTTTAATCCAATAATTCCCCAAGTCGTATACGCTCTAGAACCCAGAAACCGTTCTCTAGAACCGTATCGGATCTGATGTTGGAGATTGAGTGTCAGTTGTGCTAAAATCTGCCGAGAATGTTGAGTTAAAACAGCATCAGGGTTGACAGGTGATTGGGATAAACGAGCTTGGATAGCATGGCGATATAGTCCAGTATGGCGGTTAGAAATAGCCAACAGTTGCTGACGCGCCCCCTCTACCTCTCCCGCCGCCCAATCCGTCGTAGCTAACCAGAATCGGCGAATGTAATTTGGATAAAATGCTAAGGGTCCAGTGAGCAATTGTGCGACTTGGGCTTTTTGACCGCAAAAGGCAAAGGCAAATAAATAAGCTTGACTTTGATTGATGCCGCGATCGCTCCGTTCTAAGATAGGTTCAAACCGTTCGATTTGTGCGAGCAAGCCATTTATGTCCCCCATTTCTGCCAACGCTCGCAGGTAGTACAGGATCAAACTGGAATCATGTTGCAGGGCACTCTGTGATACGTTGGTTTCAATCCACTCCCGCAACTCTTGCCAACGCGCCTCCATTTTGTAGAGGGTGGCGATGGTGTGTCGCACCAGAGGACGATTGGTGGTTTTGTAGCGATTGATAATTGCCGTGGCTTCAGTTGTTGAACCTTGCTTCAATTGTTCCAGGGTGTCCAATAATTCAGAAAATTGACGCCAATTCTGGGCGGGGTGCAGCCAACACAGGAGTTTACCCAGTCGGCTAGCTGCACCAAAGCGTTCCTGATATGCCAATTGATTCATGAGTCTAAACCCCAGAATCGGCATTAAAATCAACAATCCCCATAACCCCCCGCCAATCCAGCCTGCATTCTCTGGAGTGATGACATACAAGATAGCAGTTGTGGCTAACACCAAACCGGAAACAATCATCCAGCTATGGATGTAGGGGGCTGAATCTGAAATCCTAGCACGACGCATTCCGACGATAATGTTCAGAATGCAAGAGGTGCAGACAATCCAGAGGAGTAACTGATTAATATCCATTTCTGGCGATTTGCGATCGGGTGGGGAAGAGTAGGCGAAGTCCACCTTTTCAACGATAACTCGATCCAAGACGCGATCGCGGTTCTGAGTAGTTCTGAGTAGGTTCTGAGTAGGGTGGGCAAGAGTTATCAACCTAGAACTATTTATACTCTCGTTTGTTGCTCTTGCCCACCTCACGGTAATTTGGGGTTGATTAATATCATGTCCGGTCAAACACCCCTAATAAAAATTTCTCCGTGTCTCCGCGTCTCCCCGTCTCCGCGTCTGTCCTAATCATGGGTAATCGTTAGGACATGATATAACTGTTATGTAGAGACGTTGCATGCAACGTCTCTACCACAGGAAAGGAAAATCCTAATCGATGTGTCTACTGCTATACCTAAACATGGACAGCCAATAAAAATCCGCCCTACCAACTGGGTGGTTAACGACGGTAAAATTAATTTCAGCTACTGAATGATTAGATTGTGTGTGTAGCCTAGATATTCAGCTTAGGCTTTCTTGCCAAAGTGCCGCTTCAGCATTGCACCAACGCTTAAGGAACCGATGGCGAGTAACCCTGTTACTGTACCGGGTTCAGGTACAGTTTGAGAGAATTCTTGTTTCAGTCCAGTAAAGGTTGCTTTTTCTAGAACCTTAGTTTTATCGTCTACGCCGAGAAGCTGAATATCCTTTAATACTCGTAGCTTCTTCACTGGATATATCAAGTCTGCCCAGTCTTCTGTTCCAATATCAGTTGTTGATGAGAGGTTATCAACGGCTAAAACCCCCTTATCAAGCAGGGATAAACCAGTATCAATATCGGTGACTTTTTCTCCAATCATTATAGTTCCGTTATCTAATGGCCTGTCCAATACAACGCCTAAGTGGACATCTGTAATTTGCTTGTCTGGATCTAAAACATGTACATCAAATCCCAATAATAGATCATATCCCCAGCCCGGATCAGCTCGCCAAAAGTCGTTGAAAGTCAGTCCTGGACCGCTCTTAGGAGAAAGGGAATTCTTACTTCCTGAAACCGTAATATCGGCAGGATTGAGTGGACCAATTGGGCGAGCAACCGCAGGTAAATTTTTAATCTCATCACAGGTTCGGGGATCTGCAGGCGTACCGGGAGCCTGACAAGCTACCTGAAAGAAAAAATTATGGAAGATTTTATCGTCAACCTGGAAAGCATTGTCATTACTTGTACCATCCGGGTTAAAGAAATTATCTAAGCTAACTGGTGTAGTGAATATTGTTGCTCCTGGCGCGAGTTCAAACGCCCCAGCAGGACTCGCCACAACACCCAAAGCAGCGGTAGCGCTAACGGCGCAGGCAACGGCGAATGCACTTTGACGGTTCATACTATGTATCTCCAAATTTCGGTAATGTTGACATAAGTTAATAAAGTGAGTTAGTATGAGCCTAGATAAAATTACAGAATCTTAATGAAACAGGCGGTCAAAGATAGGGTTTGATTACCTCGATACCAGCAAATGTTGGTATAAGTGGCTTCCCTGAATGGGGTCAAGCACCATTTCAGCTTTCGCCTTCTATCTTGAGATAGCTACTAACTCCTTTCTTGTTTGTAACTTTATCGCTAATTTATTCTTTTGAAAAGAGTTTTACTCTATCTTTACTGAATCTTCATAGAAAAAGCTTTTAGCTTCATTAACGCTTCACAAATAACCTGTTCATATAGGTATATATATCTATAAATAAAGTAATGGTATTGTCCCAACGTAGGGATTCAGGTATCTGATCAAATGCGCCTGATTCAATCAAATCTTTATCACTATTTATGTATTATATGATACCTTTTGGTATTTTAACCTGAATCTGACGGTTCACGGCATTTTGGGAGTGGAGTCTGGGTATGGGGTGTAGGGTGTGAGGTTGAATGTAAACATCTATGTCGAAACAATAGGATAGATTTGATGGTTGGATAGGATGTCCGGCAAATCCTATCATGTCCTGACGATTACCCATAATTGCCATGCTGTAAACGCCATCATTACAGGGGTTTTTATTCAGGGGTGTTTAACCGGACATGATATCACCCATAATCAAAATGTAAGGGCTTGGTAACCAAGCCCCTACTGCCCATTTCCCCATCACCGTAATTATGGCTATTCAACCGGACATGATATGATGGGCGCACGCCGTGCGCCCCTACAATTCTCATCCACCCATTAAGATGTGCCACGCGAGGAGGGTGGATATTGCTAACCTTACACGTAGATAGGGTTGAATGTAAACATCTATGTCGAAACAATAGATTAAGTTATAACTGTTGGCAAACCCCATAGACAATTAACGATGACTCAACCGCAACTCGCTCCCTACGGTTCCTGGAACTCTCCCATCGCCGCCGAACTGATTGTGGCGGGTACGATTGGCTTGGGAAGTATCGCCCTCGATGGTACGGATACCTACTGGATAGAAGCACGACCCATGGAAGCAGGACGTAATGTGATTGTACGCCGTCAGGTGAATGGCGCGATCGCAGATATTACCCCCTCGGCTTTTAATGTGCGTACTCGCGTTCACGAATATGGGGGTGGTGCTTACGCCGTCAAGGATGGCATTATTTATTTTGCTAATTATAAAGATCAGCGCCTTTACCAGCACACAAGTGATGCAGAACCCCAACCCATCACCCCAGAGTCAGCAGGAACTCTCCGCTATGCTGATATAGTGATTGATTCCCAGGGACAACGACTGATTTGTGTGCGCGAAGATCACAGCAGTGAAGGTGCAGAACCCGTTAACACGTTAGTCAGTATTCCTTTAAATAATAGTGACGCTATCCAAATTATCGCTACAAGAAATGACTTCTACGCCTCACCCCGCTTAAGTCCTGATGGTTCTCACTTAGCCTGGTTGAGTTGGAATCATCCCAATATGCCATGGGATGGGACACAATTGTGGGTGGCGCCGATTCAAGCAGATGGATTATTAGGTGAAGCCAAATGTATTGCAGGTGGAGTGGAGGAGTCAATCTTTCAACCGGAATGGTCACCCGATGGCACATTATACTTCGTTTGTGATCGGACAGGGTGGTGGAATCTTTATCGCTGGAATCAGAACCAGGTAGAATGCCTTTGGGAAATGGAGGCTGAGTTTGGTCTTCCTCAATGGGTGTTTGGTATGTCTACTTATGGCATCTCATCGCGCGATCGCCTAATCTGTGCTTATACTGTACAAGGTCGATGGCGCTTAGGGAGTATCGATCTACAGACGAAACAATTAAACCCGATTGAAACCCCTTATACCAGTATTTCATCGGTGCAAGTGACAGAAAATCGTGTCGTCTTTATTGGCGGTTCTGCAACCGAACCCACCGCCGTGGTACAAATGGACGTAGCCAACCAACAGATAGAGGTTCTGCGTCAATCGACAACATTAGACATAGATAAAGGATATCTCTCCATCCCCGAGGCGATCGCATTTCCCACCGAAAACGGTCAAACGGCTTACGGCTTCTTCTATCCCCCGCAAAATAAAGACTATCAAGCGCCCGAAACCGAGAAACCTCCCCTGATTGTCAAAAGTCATGGTGGACCAACTGCATCTACATCCAGTACCTTTAATCTAAAAATCCAATATTGGACGAGTCGCGGCTTTGCCTTCTTAGATGTTAACTATGGTGGAAGTACAGGGTATGGACGCGAATACCGCCAACGCCTCCAGAATCAATGGGGAATAGTCGATGTCGATGACTGCGCCAATGGTGCAAAGTACCTCGCTGAACAAGGATTCGTCGATGGAGAACGTTTAGCGATCGCAGGGGGTAGCGCTGGCGGTTATACTACATTAGCCGCCCTTACCTTCCGGGATATCTTTAAAGCCGGGGCGAGTTATTACGGCGTCAGCGACTTAGAAACCTTAGCCACCGACACCCACAAATTTGAATCTCGTTACCTGGATGGATTAATTGGTGCCTATCCAGAACGCCAAGACTTATACAAAGCGCGATCGCCTATTCATTTTACCGACCAACTGTCCTGTCCGGTGATTTTCTTCCAAGGGTTAGAAGATAAAGTGGTTCCACCCAACCAAGCCGAGACGATGGTAGAGGCGTTAAAAGCCAAGGGATTACCCGTGGCGTATGTCACCTACCCCGAAGAACAGCATGGATTCCGACGGGCGGAGAATATTAAGCGCACCTTAGAAGCCGAGTTATACTTTTATTCGCGGATATTCGGTTTTGAGTTAGCCCAACCCATTGAACCCGTCGATATCGAAAATTTTTAACCCATAGTTTACAGGGAAATCTAAATGTCGGGGCGGGTTTAGGAACTCAATTAACGGGGAAATTAATACCATCTCATCCCAAACCCGCCCTTCACCAGGATTGCATCTGTGTTTAATGTCGGGGCGGGTTTAGGAACTCAATTAACGGGGAAATTAATACCATCTCATCCAAAACCCGCCCTTCCCCAGGATTGCATCTGTGTTTAATGTCGGGGCGGGTTTAGGAACTC
>NZ_JAVKEW010000047.1:0-13666 GCF_040226375.1 Coleofasciculus sp. G2-EDA-02
TTTGACGTTCCCGTAAGGCTCTCCTTTTTCCAGAAAGTCAGTAATTAATCTCGCTGTGCCGTAGAGCATCCGATGAAAATAATCTTGCTCTGTACTATTTTGCACTTCAATGAGAATTAATTCTCCCTGGTCATTTTCCGCTAAAATATCGACTCTATTTAGCTTGTCATCCTCGGCTTGTTGATTGCTTTCACCTTCAAGTATTGATTGGATCGTGATCGGTTTCCTCAACAACTCGCTTAAGAAACCTGCCAAAACACCATAATTGGCTTTGTTTCTCAGTAATTTTTTAATCGCCCAATCAAATCGGATGTGTGTTTGGGGCATAACGGCATCGATGGGAACATCTACTGAATCTATTTTGACAGATTTCGTCCCATGTTGATACCTTGGATATCAAAAAAATAGAGTTGATAATTTTAAACACACTATACTGTAAAAATAAGTAGTCGGTCAAAAGAAAATAGTACGCTCATTAAGTTTTGTAAATCGCCCTCAAACCCTTACTGTTCCCTGTTCCCCAATCTCAACCGTTAACTTTAATTTTGTCCACCTACTTATATATGTGCAATACTATAAAACCTCTACCACAAGCACAATCGTGAGGAATTATACCCAAGAACGGGTCGTTGAAAAATCTCTACAACTAGCCTTGTAGCCATCTTGAAGGTCATTTAAACGCTGTACCTATGTTGGCACAGGTACAGACGGACAGTCCGATGCTGGCTCTTGGACGGGACAGTCCGAAGCATCACTATCTGTTGATACAAAGCATTAGAATTTCAAATAAAAAAGTATTGCAGCAATAAGCGAGTAAAATGTAATCTAGGTTCTAGTGATACAGAAGGAACCTCCCATGCACGATCCTCTAACGTCCTCGCCGCCGAACTGGTATGAACAGGTTAAGCGGAATCGCATAGTCCGGGCGCTGGAAACAATTCAAGATTTATTTATCATTTCCCTCTGTGTTGGCTTATTTGCCTTTATGGCGATTCAGCTACGCGAGATGTTTTTGGAGTTACTACCGCCGTTAGATTTCCCAGGCGTGACTTCAGATATTCTGTTCTTGCTAATTTTAGTTGAGTTATTCCGACTGCTGATTATTTACTTACAAGAACAGCGTGTATCGATTGGAGTCGCGGTAGAAGTTTCGATTGTCTCTGTTCTGCGAGAAGTGATTGTGCGGGGAGTCTTGGAAACCTCATGGGTTCAAATTTTAGCTGCCTGTGCGTTCTTAATTGTGATGGCAGGACTATTAATTGTGCGGATGTATTTGCCGCCAACTTTCGATGGAATTGACCCAGAAAAACAGTTGTCTCTGCGATATAAAAAGCAGACCCTGCGTCAGGTTCCGGACTCTAATAACAATCCGTTAAACCCTTATCCCAATACTGTTACTGTGGCAGATAAAATGGGTCATTTAGAGCCGATAACCAATGCAACAGACTAATACAAGAAGTCACATCTTCGCCAATCACTAATCACTGATCACCAATCACTAATATCTATGACTACAATACCTGAGATTAAACCCCGTGATGTCCAAGTCGCCGCCATTGAAGGAACGGATACAACCGTGTTGCGATCGCGGACATGGGATAGACTCAAGTTTGAGGTGGAATATTCCCTGCAACGTGGCACAACAGCAAACTCCTATCTCATCCAAGCCGATAAAACGGCGCTGATTGATCCGCCAGGGGAATCATTTACCGAGATTTTCCTGAATCAATTGCAGCAATGCATGAAGGTGCAGCAACTGGATTATGTAATTTTAGGTCACGTTAATCCTAACCGGATGGTGACGCTGAAAGCTTTGCTAGAATTAGCCCCCCAGATTACCTTTGTTTGTTCTAAAGCCGGTGCAGTTGCGTTACAAAATGCCTTACGGGAACACCAATGCAATGTTTGGGTACCCAAAGGCGAGGAACCCTTAGATTTAGGTCAAAATCATCACCTGCAATTCATCCCCATCCCCACACCTCGTTGGCCTGATGGACAATGTACCTACGACCCCCAAAGCCGTATCCTGTTTACCGATAAACTCTTCGGCGCCCATGTCTGCGGCGATGAACTCTTTGATGAAAACTGGAAACGCCTAGACGAAGACCGACGCTACTATTATGATTGTCTTCATGCCGCTCAAGCGCGACAGGTCGAAGTCGCCCTGAACAAATTAGTCCCGCTCTCGGCTAAAATGTATGCCCCGGGTCATGGTTCCATTGTCCGCTACAGCCTTAGCCGATTCCTCCATGACTATCGCCAATGGGGTCAGCAGCAGACTGAACAAGACTTGACAGTGGCGCTTATTTATGCATCCGCTTATGGAAATACCGCCACATTAGCCCAAGCGATCGCTAAAGGAATCACCAAAACCGGTGCAGCCGTCGAATCAATTAACTGTGAATTTGCCGAACCTGGGGAGATTGAAGCCGCAATTCAACGCTGTGATGGCTTTTTGATGGGTTCCCCTACCCTGGGCGGACATACCCCGACTCAAGTGCAAACGGCGTTAGGGATTGTCCTCTCCAATGCCGCAAAAACTAAACTGGCGGGGGTGTTTGGTTCTTATGGCTGGAGTGGCGAAGCCGTTGATGAAATTGAAAGCAAACTCTTAGATGCGGGTTATCGCCTGGGATTTGAACCGATTCGGGTTAAGTTTAAACCGGATGACGAGACAATTCAATATTGTAAAGAAGTCGGCACAGATTTTGCCCAGGCGCTGAAAAAATCCAAGAAATTCCGCGCCCCCAAACAAGCCGTCAGCAGCGCCCAAATTGACCGAACGGCACAAGCTGTGGGACGAATTGTCGGGTCATTATGTGTTGTCGCGGCGCAGCGTGGTAATGTTCGTAGTGGGATGTTAGCCTCTTGGGTGACACAAGCCTCATTTAATCCGCCAGGGATTACGGTTGCGATCGCGAAAGATCGGGCAGTTGAATCTCTAAGCCATACGGGAGATAGCTTTGTCCTGAATATTTTAAAAGAAGGGATGAATGTCCGGCGACACTTCTTGCAATCCTTTGCCCCAGGGGATGATCGATTTGCGGGGTTAGAGACGGAAACGGCGGAAAATGGGTGTCCGATTATCAAAGATGCCTTGGCTTATTTAGAATGTACAGTGCAGAGTCGGATGGACTGTGGCGATCACTGGTTAGTCTATGCCGTCGTCGATAATGGTAAAGTATTGCAATCAACCGGGATGACGGCTGTACATCACCGTAAATCGGGGAATCACTATTGATTTGTCATTTGTCATTTGTCATTGGGGATTGGTGGTTGGGGATTGGTGGTTGGGGATTGGGGATTGGTGGTTGGGGATTGGGGATTGGTGGTTGGGGATTTGTGGTTGGGGATTGGGCGAAGCATTCGCGTTGAAACGTTGGTAAAAAACCGATAAATTTGGGCGCGAATGCTTCGCCCCTACGAATTACGAATTACGAATTACGAATTACGAATTACGAATTACGAATGAATGAATGAATGCATTTCCCCCATCTTCCTGTTCCCTGTATCCATGGAAAACAACGCTGTTCAACGATTTAGACAATCAACATCCGGCAAAATTGGTCTGGGAATCACTCTCACTGTGATCATAATGGCACTGTTGGCACCGATTCTCAATCCTTATAATCCGGCAACGGATCGGAATTATACCGCCCGGTTGCAACCCCCCAGCTTGGATTATTGGTTTGGCACTGATGGTTTAGGACGAGATATTCTTGACCTGGTATGGTATGGGTTACGCACGTCTTTGTTTATCGGTTTAGTTTCCGTGGGATTAGGGCTAATCCTGGGGGTAGTGTTGGGGTTAGTCGCGGGTTATTTTCGGGGAGGTTTAGAAACTGTGATTGGTTGGGTAACCGATATCCTGTTAGCCTTTCCCTCAATTCTACTCGCGATCGCGATCGTTACTGTAACAGGTCCTAGTATTTCCAGTGTAATGATTGCTGTGGGTGTGGTACAAGTCCCCATTTTCATCCGTTTGACTCGCTCTATGGTGCTATCATTGCGGGAACAGGACTTTGTGCAAACCGTGCGATCGTTTGGCGCTACGCCGGGACGGATTATTGTTTATCATATCTTACCCGCTAGCTTAAGTCCTTTAGTCGTGCAAGGGACTCTTTCTATTGGTACGGCTACCTTAGAAGCAGCAGGTTTAGGTTTTTTAGGGTTAGGCGCCCAACCTCCCACGCCGGAATTAGGAACGATGCTATCCGATGCGTTTAAGGGCGGCTATTCTCTATCATCTCCTTGGACAATATTATTTCCTGGTTTGTTTATTACCCTAACCGTTTTAGCCTTTAATTTACTCGGAGATGGTTTAAGAGACGCTTTAGATCCCCATATTTAGGTAGAAGGGTAGGGACACGGCAATGCCGTCCCCTATTCTAGCAGTAGACACATCGATTATGACAAACAAACTGTTGTAGAGACGCGCCATGTGTAGAGACGCGCCATGGCGCGTCTCTACCATAAGATGCTTCCTAACCGCTATGGCGATTGCTATATCACCCTCGTCGTCTAAACTTAACCGAATCTGATATTACACAAGAGTTGGAACCATCAGCAGTTCAGCTTGGGGCATTTCAATCAGGGCTTCAACTGTCTCATTGGTGAAAGAGTCTCCTATCCCGATGCTGTTCATCAGGTTAATTTGCCTAACTTCACTCGCAGTAAAGGAGTCTAATACTTCTTGATGACTGGCTAAAGTCGGTTGCCAAATTGAGGCGTCAAAACCCGGATTACTGCCGTTCTCTTCCTCAAAAAACAGATGAGGGTTTCCTCTATTGTCGAAGACATCAACACCTCTATTGCCTAAAATTTCATCACCCACAGACTCAACACTTGTCAACACACCAGCAGTATTATGCATCATTTCATTCACTGAAAAATCATTGTAATTAGCAGCATAAAGCTGACTTTGGGGGATAATCTCCTCCGATTGACTCTCACTTGACCAAGCCAGTTTTGCTACCGATTTTCCTCTGTTTTCGTAGTAGTCCATGCGAATTTCGTACTGTTGTCCCGCCTCTAGGTCAATCTTGCCACGATTATCTTTCACGGCATGGTCTGTCCAATTATCAATCAGGAGTTGGTCATTTACCCACAATCGCACCCCATCATCAGAAGAGGTTTTGAACTGATAGGTTTCTGAGTAAAGGGGTTCCACAAACCCTGTCCAACGTACCGAGTAGGTATCGGGATCTATCGCCGCATCCGGTGACCCTGAACCCCAGTTAAAGTCTATGGTTTCATCGGTGCGGGTTAGCACTAAGTCGGTAAAATCGCGGTTGTTGTAGTATTCGGCAGTTAAACCTGTACCGTTACCACTAGCATCTAGACTGAGAGTATCAACAGCAGGAGAATAAAGCTGAGATTCAGGAATAATGTCTTTACTTTGACTCTCACTTGACCACAACAATTGTGCGACTGATTTGCCAAAGTTTTCGTAGTAGTCCATGCGGATGTCATACTGTTGACCCGCTTGCAGGTCAATTGTGCCACTATTTTCTGTAGCGGCGTGATTAGACCAATTATCAATCAGTAATTGGTCATCTACCCATAGGCGTACACCATCATCTGAGTTGGTGAAGAATTCGTAGGTTTCTGAGTATAGAGGTGCCACTGAACCTGTCCAGCGTACCGAGTAGGTATTGGAGTCTATCGCCGCATCCGGTGAACCCGAACCCCAGTTAAAGTTGACGGTTTCATCAGTGCGAGTTAGGGCTAAGTCAGTGAAATCGCGGTTATTGTAGTATTCAGCTTTTAACCCGTTACCGTTACCAGTGCTGGGAGGAGCGTTAATCGCCGGACTATCCAAAACCACATTGTCAACGGCAATGAAATCACTATCGGAAGTATACCGATTGGAATTAACGCTGAAGACGACAAATTGATAGCCATCACCAAAGTCTACATCCCACTCAAAGTTCGTCCAGTCAAAGGTAGAACCCCCGACTGTTTCTTCCAGCAACAGGGTTCGGTTCATGGGAAGCGCTCCCACCTGGGTTGGTCCATTAGAACTAATCCCACCGTGAAATTCTCCATCAACCCCCCAGAGGCGCACGGTAATTTCGTTGGCTTTGTCATCTCCCTCTGTATTCTGGATATCCAAACTCAGAGTCTGCTGTCCCTGTCGAACCTGATTATCCAGAAAAATTTGTCCTAATCCTGTCCCCCACGAGTCTGCATCGAAAACAGCCGCACCTCCATCACCAATATTCGGATTGCGCGACCAACCCGTACCCAGCCAACCTTCATCGGTTCGGGTACTATTAAGATTCCACTCCGGTCCACCAAATTCACCCGAATTGCTGAAGTCGCTATCGAGAATTAGGTTGGGATAGGCGGTTGGGATAACCTGAATTTGTTGAGTTACAGTGGTTGTTGCGCCTTGGCTATCCCAAACCGTCAGGCTGACATTATGAGACTTTGTTGGGTCAAATTGGTGATTGACTTGGCGACCAAATTGGTCGATACTACCATCATTATCAAAATCCCAACCGTAACTTGCGATCGCCTCATTAGTCTGTTCTATTGTATCTGGTGGGTCACTGTCGAAAGAGGCACTGGCGTCAAACAAGACAACTCCTTGGTTGCCCACTGATTCGTAGTTAAAGTCAGCTACTGGTGCAATGTTCGTCGGCGACACCTCAAAGGTTGTGTTAACAACCTCGAAGTAATCGGGGAATGTCTCCGAACCGCCAAAACTTTTCTGTTTGGACAGATTATGAGTATTATTCGCCAAATAGCTGTCTTCGATACGCGACCCTAGAAAAGGCACACCTGCGTCATTCGGACCTTCCCAAGGAAGCTTCACCCCATGTTCAAACCCCTCAACACGGATATTTTTGAACAGAAGGTCTTGGGATAGGGGATTCAGACCAATGCCATAACCACGACCATCACCATTTATACCTCTCTTGAAGGGAACGGGGTTATCAGTGTCACCGACAATTAACCCATTGACGAAATCAATCTGGCTGCTGTACTGAGTGAAGATACCCTCACCATAGATATTCCAGAGTTTGAAATTATCTACTAATGAGCGAACATCATGGGCTTCTTTGAGACTCGGACCCTGAAAGCCTAACTGACCATCATTATTCCGCTGATGGTTCCAGAAGATTATCCCCATATCGGAGTTGTAACTCTCGAAACCGGATAGGCGGCGCAGGGGTACATTGGTTACATCGAGAGTGTCTGGGTCATCATCAAAGGACGCCTGAGACAGGATTGGCTGTAGTTCCGGTAACATATTCTTAACAGCAACCGTGTCAGCCTCTCTGACTCGAGAGATTCCATCCACGCCATTAAAGATATTAATCCCACCGCCAGCAGCACTAATGGCAATATTGTCCACTATTTCCACTTGGGCAGCCCCCTGCACCCAGTACCCCTCACCGTTAAAGCCCATATCAAACAAGGGGACGCGGGCTGAACCGTCAAAATCGGCTTGGGGACGGTCATCGCCTGTGGTTTTGATGGTAATGTTATTGCGCCATGCACCCAATTCATTTCCGGCTTCTGCGGCAATTCCGGAACCTACTACGTCGAACACAACATTGTCTTCTAAAACGGCATGGCTGTCATGATGCACAATTCCCCACCCCGGACTACCGACAATGGCGTTACCTTTGACTAGAGAGGGTGTACTGTTGATATCCTCAGCCCCAGTGCGATGCAGATGCAAGGCATATCGCCCACGGGGATTGGTTCCGGAACCGGGCGAACCATCGACATTTTCTATGGGGTCATCAGTCAACCTATTTTTATCCGTTCGTCCCAGGTTGTAGAATCCAGCGTTTTGTACCTCGACATCGGGGTTGTGCATGAACATCACATGACCCCGTTGCTGAGTGGGTACGGTTTCAGCGTTTTCTGTCTCGAAGATAACGTTCCGACTGGTGTTGGCAATGTAAAGCTTTAAGTCCTCGTCCTCGAATCCCTGGGGACGCTGGTGGTCAAATCGGAGGATGGTATTATCACCAGAGGTAATGTCGTTGTTGGTAAATTTAATCCGGTTTCCGTTAATTTCGGTGATGGTTAGCACCTCATCTTGAAACCGACTGTTATCTTCGTCAGAACCGTCTGGATTGTAGGATGTTCCACCTAAGACTAATTGATCCCCAATTTGCCAACCTATGGGTGTATTCATGCCATCGGGCAGATTCAACACCAATTCATTGTCACCGACTGAGGCATCTGTTGCTAGTGATATAAAATCGAGTTTCTCTGCACCATGAATTCTAACTTTACCGTGAGTGACAACGCCGCGACTAATCAGGGTTGAGTCCCAATTGGTATCAATTTCTCCGTTATCGGCAATGACAATTCTGGCAGTTTTGTTGGCTTGAATCGGGTTGGCTTCACTGCCAATTCTTAAGGTGCTAGTCGGTGATGCGATGAACGTGTCTACGACTATTTTGGTGTTGCGGTTGTGGGCGAATTCCAATGTTCCGTCCACACGCACGGTTTCTAGACGAGTGTCACTCTCGGCGTCGTAGGTGACATGAACACCTTCAGAAATGACGACTTTAGCATCAGTTCCAGGAACCTGACCTTGCTGCCATGTATTGGGATCAAACCAAGATCCATCGTTAACGGCTACATGAGTTGCGGCTGAATGAGGGACTAAATCCAATAATTCTAGATGTTCGGCTTGCTTTACTGGATGGTCTTGATGAGGGAGATTTTGATTATGTTGCATGCTCATCATTGATGTATCGGCAATCTCAGCTAGGTTGGTTTCTAGTTGCATAATGCTTGAATTAATCGGTGTAGTTAGTTGGTTCCCAGAAAGCAGTCATCGTTTGATGGCTATTCGCGATCGCTGACAACAAGGAGCGGCATACACACTTGAATCGACTAGACGTTGTATAAACTTCACAATCGATTCCCTTATTTAAATTAATAACATCAATTCTTATTGATTTTATTAAATAAAAAAATCTATACAGAATCTTTATATACAGACAGAAAATAACATATAGTCTTTTTATATTTATAGGCTTTATCGTAGTTTATTTAAAAAAACGCAGAGCTTATACTATTATTATGAAAATAATATGAAGGTTTTCAGTAAGGCGACATCCCTCTTTTTGCAGAAATACTATATTCTGGTGAGATGGGTATCCTGCCCACCCTTATGGGCAAGGGAGATGCCTACCCGACAAGGGTAGATGGGTTGATCTATGCTACCGGACTCAACTAAGCCTAGAGCCAAGCTTTTATAATCTAAAATGGGAAGATTCGTGGCATGATACAATAAAAGGATATATTCAAAGAATATTTAATTTTAATTAGAGCGTTAAGTCCCCATGACTCAAAGGACTGGGGAATTTATTGTGTAGAATCGAGAGACACCGTCTATCGCTGGTGATCGTGCATCAGTCATTTATAAAGTCGGTCTATTGTATTAATCCCAACTGCCCCCGTCCCTATCCTCAACCTGGGGACTTTAAGTTTTGTAGCAGTTGTGGGTCAATGCTGCGTCTAAATAATCGCTACGTTCCTCTCCAGCATTTGGGTTTAGGGGGATTTGCGGCAATTTACACGGTTTGGGATCAGCAGGATCAGACTGAAAAAGTATTGAAACTTTTAGTAGAAAAGTCACCCAAGGCGTTGCAGCTTTTTGAACAAGAAGCCGCCGTATTGCAACGTCTAAAGCATCCGGGTGTGCCTAAAGTGGAGTCCGATAGCTATTTTACCGTGAGTCTGGGAACATGCCAACAGCGCTTACTTCCTTGTCTGGTTATGGAAAAAATAAACGGTGAGACGCTGGAGGCTATCTTGAACCGTTATCCTCAGGGATGTCCGGAAACCTTGATTATTAATTGGCTCTACCAAGCGGCTGATATTCTACAGGAGTTACATGATTTGGGAATTATTCACCGTGACATTAAACCCTCAAACTTAATGGTGCGAGAGGAGACAGGTCAACTGGTGGCGATTGATTTTGGCGGCGCGAAACAAATTGGCGCGATACCCCTGGGGAAACAGAATTGTTCCACACGTTTAATTTCTCCAGGTTACAGTCCCCCCGAGCAGATTGCGGGGGAGGTGGTGGGACCGACGGCTGATTTTTATGCCTTAGGGCGTACCATGATTCAATTACTCACAGGTCAAGATTTGGCGGAGTTACAAGATCCGGCGACGGGTGAATTTCACTGGCGCGATCGCACCAAAGTCCGTCGGGGTTTAGCCAACTTACTTGATAGTATGATCCGCCTTGATCCCCAAAAACGACCCGCTAAAGCCGCCGATATTCAACGGCGTTTAGTGGTGAATTGCCGTTTAAATAAAAAATCGTCTTCCTCATCATTCTCATTATTTCAGGCGCTGACTAAAGCCGCCGGAACAGCACAGGAGATTTCTCTTCGAGTTCTGATTACGGGCGCTCAAGTTATCTTTAGCCTAGTGCGCTGGCTGTGGCAAACCTTTATTAGCTTTGTTTTGGCTTGTTTAGATACCATCTGGGAAATGGTGATGGCGGGAATTGGTGCAGCCTTTGGCGCAACCATTGGGTTTGCTTTGATTAACCGGACAATTGTCGGCGATAGCTTTGCCGATTGGATGATCGGACAATGGATTCTAATGGTTCCCGAAATTCAAATTATCCCCTGGCGGGAACTCATCATGTTTGCTTGTGCGGGTTTGGGAACGGCTTGGGGATTAACTGAGGCGGGGGGATTTGGTCAACAGAAACGGCGTCTAATTGCTGGAATAACCGGGATTTTCGGCTATGGTGTGGGTTGGTTTATTTGGCAGGCGTCAATATCGTATTCACCGAGGGAACAATTGGCAGGGTTGGGGGCTCTTTGGCAGGTATCCCTATCTTATAGTATTGCCGATCGCTTACTGGGTTTAGTCACGGCTGTTGCGGTTATTCCCCTGGTGTTAGGATTAGGGTTACCGAGTCATTACCTGGTTCACGCCGCCGTCGCTGCATCGGGTACGGGTATGATATTTTCCGGGTTAGTTAGGTTAAATATATTGCCGTTGGAGGTATTAGTTCATATCTTTTCCTTCTCTGATGCTAGTTGGTCGGATTTTATCAATACCATTAGTTTTTTTGGTTTACTCGGTATTACCCTAGGGTTCTGGTTAGGCGTCAGTTATTATCTGCTGGTTCCTGTACTGCGCTTGCTGGGGTGGCGATGATCATTTGGCTGTAGCACTGCACAATCTGGGCGCGAATGCTTCTACATCAGCAGAGATAAAAGGATATCGATGGGCGTTAAGCTGTCATGCATTTAAATTGGGAATGGGTAGCGAGCAAGATGCTCGCACTGAACGTGATTTCGCCATTATTGACATTAAGGTTTAAATGCCAAACAGCAGTTTATCGGGTAGGGGAGTTATAGAATATCTATTAATGTCTAATATCTTATTGACTCACTTCATTTTATTTGTTTTGGAAATGTCCGATGAGTCAAGATCCAAGGATCATCCGGCGTAGCTTTAAAGTCTTTACGAAAGTTACGATCGGTAAACTGGCGTATAATTTCACCGCCAATGAACTGGGTATTCATCAAAAGACTCCCAAGAGCTAAACGTGAAAAATCTTTGGCTTCATACCGACTTTCAACATAGTCTGGAAGTTGCTTAACGGCGAATAATACAGTTTTTTGATCGAAGTTTGGTAACTGTTGAGCAGTTTTATATACCAAGTTTTCAAGGTTGTGTCCATAACCCTGTTTCTTGCTTTTCAAAGTTTCCTCATTAATCCCTTTAGCCATAAGAGCGCCCTTTAATAGCAGTTCTGTCGATATACAACAATTTTGGATTACAGCATATTTATTGAATGAACCTAATACCGTCGCTGCCGCTGCCTCAAGTTGCTGTTTGGCTAGAAACCACCATTCCACGGTTTTACTAGGGAGTTTATTTATTTTCTTAATGTCATCAAGTCCATACACAAAATCCAGAATATCAATGACTTGATCAAAGAAAGCAAAGCCAGATTGTTGATCATTAAACAGCCATTTTTTTTGTCTCTCAGGTACATCTATGCAATCCACTGGGTTGATTGCATGTGAGCCAAAACTGGATGGAATGCGTAGAGGAAAAAATACATCCCGGAACATAAAGGCTCCTATATGCATAGGCGGCATGTGAAGATCGGAGGGACGATATAATTCGCTATATTTCTGATTAACGGCGTTGAAAAGCGGATCGTTTTCGGGGGTAGTGCTACTACCAGGGTGCAAACGCTGTGCAATTCTCCAGTACGCCATTATAGGACGTTGCCAGGGTTCTGCTCCCTCTTGAATTAGTTCGTCATCTACTTCAATGATAAGCTTCAACAACTCAGTTTTTTCTGCCACTTCTACACTTAAACTCGAAACTGATGCCACTATGTTACACAATTCTAGGAGTTAAAAACCCAACACTTCAGTGTAAAGGTTGGTGGGCAATGCCCACCCTACGGGATGTCAAGGGTTGTGGCGATTCCAAAATGCAAATTTTCAGCGCTATTCTACTTAGGTGAGGGCGCAAGCCTTGCGCCCCTACGTTTGGGTGTATCGTTAGCACTTGAGAGCCGCTACAGAGTTTTCTGCGTTAGGTAAGGTGGGAGCGATCGCGTCATTGATTATTGTGCTACTGTTTTTCAAAAGTTCTAGCATCGATATCTTTTCAGGACTTACGCAGCTACGCTATATGTAGCGTAGCTAGCTGTGAGCATACTCCAGGGTGAGGTTTCGCGCGATCGCGAAAACCATCCTCGCGTCAAAATAAACAATAATAAATGCTAAAATAGCATGAGAATTCATAAATAAAATGAGCCTTAATTATTTATACTATTGCCAATATCTCCTAAGTAGTCAAATAAATTATACCCTGACCAACTTTGCTGAACATACTCACGAGTTTAGTCATGATACGATTAATCGTTATTTGAATTCAGAAAACTTAACACCTTCATTGATTTGGGAAAAAGTGCATTCAGAAGTTCAGAGTCATCCGGATGCCTGTTTGGTTTTTGATGATACAGTGCTAGACAAGAGATTTTCATCAAAAATAGAACTTGTCCGCCGTCAATATAGCGGAAACGAACATAGAGTAATTAGAGGAATTGGGTTAATAAGTTGTATATACGTCAATCCCCAAACGGGACATTATTGGGTGATTGATTATAGAATTTACGCTCCAGATGAAGATGGAAAAACTAAGATCGACCATGTGGCAGATATGCTGAATAATGCAGTCTTTCAAAAAAAGATTCCATTTGCCCACGTCTTGATGGACAGTTGGTATGCGGCTCAGAAGCTAATGATTTTGATTGAGAATTTGGGGAAGATTTATTATGTTCCCCTCAAAAAAAATCGCTTAGTCGATGATACAGGAGGTCAAAAAAAGTATCAACCCATTGAACGGCTAACTTGGTCTGAAATCGAGCAAGAACAAGGGAAGATTATCAAAATCAATAAATTCCCTAGAGCTGAAGTTCCCCCCATACAGATGTACTGCGCCCAGGCTAAAGCCTTATACCGTAATGGTTTGAGCGCTCAAGCCCCTCAAAAATCGTACCCATGTAGCACTTGCAAAAATAGCGCGATCGCGCTATTTTTGCAATAGACAAGAGATCGGTGAAAACCCTCGCTACATCAAGGTTGAGCGCGATTGTACCCATGTAGGGCGGCTAAAAAATCGCGCAAAGCCG
>NZ_JAVKEW010000048.1:0-8362 GCF_040226375.1 Coleofasciculus sp. G2-EDA-02
TTACGGTTCGAGCGACTGGGCAGTTTGATATTTCTACAGCTAAAAGCAAGCTTCAGATTATCAACCACAAGTACTGCCAACCTATTCACCGACAGGATGGATACAGTTATGCCTAGTTTTCAACCTTTGTCCACAGAATCACCGATTAGAGGCAACGCGATCGCTCGCGTCTAATATAAGTTTTGCTTAATCCAAACCAAAAATTACCCCACTGGCGCTGGAGTCTGATCATCAGGAACTTCAATCGTCAAGCCAGCAATGCTGAGGCTAACGCTGGTGATTGAGTTTCCCAGTTTAACCCAACCCCAGGGGGGGATTTGCCTTGCTGTGAAATTCTCTCGCGTCGTCAATCCAATCCAATAGTCCAATAGGAGGAACAATGGAATGTCTGATTCATTATTAGCCGATGCTGGCACCAGATTGCAAGCCGCGATGAAACATGTCTTAATTTCTGAGGATGCGATCGCACGCTTAAAGCATCCCAAAATGAGCCTAAGTGTGTCCATACCGGTTCGCATGGATGATGGCTCATTACAAATGGTACAAGGGTATCGGGTGCGATATGATGACACCAGGGGACCCGGAAAAGGTGGTGTACGTTATCATCCCAATGTTTCCTTGGATGAAGTTCAATCCCTCGCCTTTTGGATGACATTTAAATGTGCCGTCTTAAATCTACCCTTCGGTGGTGCTAAAGGGGGAGTGACAGTAAATCCCAAAACCTTATCCAAACTAGAACTCGAACGCCTCAGTCGCGGTTACATTGACGCGATCGCAGATTTTATCGGACCCGATGTTGATATTCTCGCCCCTGACGTTTACACCAACGCCATGATTATGGGGTGGATGATGGATCAATATAGTATCATCCGCCGTCAAATTAGTCCCGGTGTCGTCACAGGTAAACCCATTACCATGGGTGGAAGTGTGGGACGCGACGGCGCAACGGCGACTGGGGCTTACTTTGTCATTGAATCTATAGCGCCTAAACTGGATCTGACTCCCCAATATACCACAATCGCGATTCAGGGATTTGGTAAAGCCGGGGCGGTATTGGCAGAATTGTTGGCAAAAGCCGGGTATAAAGTTGTCGCCATCAGTGATTCTCAAGGCGGAATTTATGCCAAAAAAGGCTTAGATATTCCCAGCATTCGTCAGTATAAAACCTCAAGTCAAAGCCTGCAAGCGGTTTACTGTCAAGACACCGTTTGCAATATTGTTGAACATGAACGGTTAACCAATGCGGAACTCTTAGCCTTAGATGTAGACATTCTGATTCCCGCCGCGTTGGAGAATCAAATTACCCTGGATAATGTCAATGATATCCGCGCCCGATATATCTTTGAAGTGGCAAATGGTCCGATTACCTCCGAAGCCGATAAAGTTTTAGATAGCAAAGGTATTCTTGTCTTTCCTGATATTTTAGTCAATGCGGGAGGGGTGACGGTGAGCTATTTTGAATGGGTGCAGAACCGCAGTGGACTCTATTGGACATTGGCAAAAGTGAATGAGCATCTGAAACAGAAAATTGTGGAGGAAAGCCAACAGATCTGGTTAATTGCTAAGGAGTTAGCTGTTTCCCTACGAACCGCCGCTTACGTTCATGCGTTGAATCGGTTAGGGGAAGCTCTTAATGCTAAAGGAACCCGAAACTACTATGTCAATGGTCACATTCCTGTCGTGAATTCCCGGTAATTCAGGTAATCATCAAGAGAGTGGTAGGGGCGGGTTTTACGGATAACGTTTTGGCTCAAAATGATATCTTCACTCAACCCGCCCGATTGACTAATTTTCTGTCGCAGGTAGAGCGTAAAAGCCTAAGTGATTAGCAACTGGACGTTCAACCATGGGAAGTTTGGTATGAATGGGCGCATTTACGCATTTAATACAATAGTCGCCGCTGACGCTCCCCGCACTTTTAGGGCGGGGATTCTTCGTTCACAGATCCGGCTTGCTGTCAAATAAAAGAAGCAGTTGCAATCCCTCTATATCTATTGATGGAGGTTGTCATCTGATTCCCAGACTATCCTAAGCAGTATCTCAGGGTACATCCCTGTTCATTAAATCTTTGAGGCTTAGCTATAATTTATGCAATATAGAACAACGATAGGGTGGTCGCTTTTTACTTCGGGAATCGTAACCCTCTTGCTCAAGAGTTTCCCTGGCAACTCTCTTTGGTGGGGAGTTGGTTTTCTAGTTATGGGAATAGTTATACTCCTTGTGCGGAAAGCAGTTTAGCGAATCCAGCTTCAAGCTGAAAAAATGACAACATCCCGGAACCCATTCCGGGATGAGAAGATCGCATCAGCCGAAAACTCAATTAAAAAAATAGCCCTCTGTTGGGTTTGCGCGATCGCAAAAATTACCGATCAAGCTGACACAGCAGCTAAACTGGCTGGAATTTTTCGCCCGACGGCGGCGGCGACGGGGTGTAAGTTGTGAACCAACTGCACCATATCATCTAACGATAACGCTTGACGGGCATCAGATACGGATTTTTCCGGTTCTGGATGACACTCAATGATTAATCCATCCGCACCCACTGCGACAGCCGCTTTCGCTAAGGCGGGAATTAATTCCCGTTTGCCCGTCGCATGGGAAGGATCTACAATCACAGGCAATGAGGTCATCTGCTTGAGTGCCACAACTGCCCCTAAATCCAAGACATTCCGGGTATAGGTATCGAAACTCCGAATCCCCCGTTCGCACAGCACCACCTGAGAATTCCCATGACTGAGAATATATTCAGCTGCCATGACGAATTCTTCTAGAGTCGCCGCTAGTCCCCGCTTCAGCAGAATCGGTTTATTAACTTCACCCAAGGCTTTGAGTAAATCAAAGTTTTGCATATTACGACTGCCCACCTGAAGCATATCAGCATGGGCAGCCACTAAATCGATTTGGGAAATGGACATGACTTCAGTCACCACAGGAATTTGATGACGCGATCGCACCTGAGATAATATCTCTAGTCCCTCTATCCCTAATCCTTGGAACGAGTAAGGAGAAGTACGGGGTTTGAAAGCACCGCCGCGTAACCCTTGAACTGGGGCGCGTTGCAATTGAGTCGCAACCGTTTCCATCTGCGATTGACTCTCAACCGTACAAGGACCGGCTATAATCACCAGTTCCTCACCCCCGAAGGTGATACGATTCGACAGATGAACCAGAGTTGGGCGATCGGATTGAGTGGCAAGCGTAGCATTCAACATCAGACGAATTCCTTTATACAATCAGTGGACAACAAAAAAACCCGGTTCCTTGCGGGTTCCGGGTTCTGACAAAATTTAAACGCAGCATCACCTACCCGGAACCACTTCCGAACCAAAAAAAGTAAAATCCGTAAAACGAGTTACTCAGGTAGGTTGTCATCAGATACTCCTTAAAAAACAAAAAGACCGCAGCTTTCGCTCTGCGGTCCACCGGGGGGTTCCATGAGGAACTCTACTCACCTCCGGTGAACCTCCGTAAACCAAAAATAAAAGTAGCTATTGTAGTTGAGCATAGCTGAGGACTTTCTATGAAACCTTAACGAGATGCCTATTACTGTACACGATAGCAAGCTGTTGTGCCTAAGTCAATACCCAATCTAGATCAAGTTTCCGTTTTCCACAGGTGTGGAGGCAAGATGTAGGTTGGGCCCTTGGTACGTAGGCTATGGGTCGAGTCGATAACAAAATTGCTCTAGTCACAGGTGGCGGTGCGGGCATTGGACAGGCGATCGCACTGCTATCTTGACCAAAAAGGGAGTAGTTAAGCCGAATTTACGACAATACAACAGCAGCACGCCCGATAAACTTACTGAGTGATTTCCTGTATCTTGTCTTGCACCCTTTTGGCAACAACTATTATTCAGAAATCTTTAAGCTTGTAGGGGCACGGCATTGCCGTGCCCCTACGATCTCCGATTTTAACGGGGATTCTATTCTCCTATTCTATCCGGTGTGTCACCAGAAGTTTATCCCACTCCAACTTTTTTAAGTGCTGCTTCGGCTGCACGTTTTTCAGCATCTTGTTTACGGCGACCTTTTCCGACACCGTAAACTTTACCATTTACGCGCACTTCAGCCGTGAATTCCTTGGCATGATCTAGTCCCGACTCATCGATAACAAAATATTCCGGGTTTTGGACAAAGTTGGCTAGCGCCCACTGCTGAAATCGACCTTTGGAGTCCACGAGAATACTATTATCTAGAGTTGTTTCAGTGGAACAGAGATCTCTAATTGCAGAACTCAACAAAGGTTCAATAAAAGTGATAACTGCTTCAATACCTGAATCGAGAAAGTAAGCACCAACAACGGCTTCAAACGTATCACTGAGCAACGACGAATTTTTGCGTCCTCCTTCTTTTATAGCACCATTACCTAACCTCATTTTTTTAGCTAACTCTAGTTCTTTTGCAAATATTGCTAACTGTTGCTCTTCAACTAATTTAGCTCGCAGACGTGTCAGTTGAGATTCGCTCATCTTCATCGCTGGATCATAATTATAGAGAAACGCACCACTAATAAAATTTAGTACAGCATCACCGAGAAACTCTAAACGTTCGTTGTCTTCACCTGCACTAGGGTTTTCGTTAATGTATGAACGGTGGGTGAGGGCACGATTGAGAAGAGAACGGTCGCGGAAGGAAGGAAGTTTGGATATTTCATCTAATCTTTCTATGATGTGGGATTCATCAGCAATATCAATTAGACTCTGACTTACCCCACCTTGTTGAGCGAAAATTATGACTTTCTTCCCTTTATTTTTTAAGACATGACCTAGACTGGTAAAATCACCATCTCCTGATGCGATAATGAAGATATTAGCTGAGGCATTACTATAGGCTTCTTCAATACAATCAACTATTAGTTGGTTGTCTACGCTGTTTCTGGTCAAGGAGGGAACATTAATTCTTTGAAAACCAATACCACTTAAAAATTTGGCATAGCTTTTATTTTCTCGCTGCCAATTGGAATATGCTTTTTGACAAATTACATCACCTTGTTCGTTGGCAAATGCTTGCAAAAACTCGGCTCTCTCTTGGCTGACTTTAACATTTTGGCAATCCCAATAAAGTGATACTAGAGGAGATGAATTATTTATCGTACTGCTTTTTAAAGTGTTATCCTTTTTCGCCATACTGATATATTAAACCTTACAAACCGGAACCGGGGCGTGGATTTGAGTCAGAGGACACCCCAACTTTTCTCGCAGTCGCCAACGCAAGGGAAAACAGAGGGAGGCGGCGACTAAGCGATACCCTTGACGCGATCGCTCCATCAATAATAAATCCTCCTGTACCAGACGCCCAGCTAAATCCAGAGGTGCTGACTCAAAGTCAGGAATATGCCAAACTTGATTTGTTGCGATCGCGTCAATAGTTTGACCGTGGCGTCGATAATAGTGGGGAAAGCGTTTGTGCAGATGATCAAGCAGTAAATCTAGAACCTCTTTCTGACTGGCTTCGGTTCCGGGGAGACTAGCAAATACCTCTGAATGTCGAGACTTGAGCAGAGTATCTTTTTGTAACAAATACTTGACAAACTGATCATCAATTTCAATCCAATCCTGGGGAGCAAGGGCTTTGAGACTCATTCTCATTTGCCATTTTCCTTCTGCAAAGGGTAGATATATCGGTTGGCGGCTCATGGGTTGTAAACTACCTACACCAACCTGAGTACAGGTATGGTGTAGGCTTTCAGTAGCCCTGTACCAAACCCTTATAAACTAGGTTGGATGTAGAGACGTTGCATGCAACGTCTCTACTTTCCGACGTAGTTCACACGACAGGTACGAACCTCCAGGGCTGTTTACAGAAGCCCCCAAAAGTTTAATTACGTTGGCACCATTAAAATCAGCATCACCCTTCCAGTTGCAATGTCCACAAGAGAAAGTCTTACCAATACGGTAGGACTTTCCTTTTACTGGATGGATGTGTAGGCATTTGTGGCAAGTTTGCGAGGTATAGGCTGGATTGATTTTGATTACCTCAACCCCAGCCCCAAGAGCTTTGTAGTCCAAAAAAGTTCGTAGCTGAAAAAACGCCCATGAATTTGAGCGTCTGCGTTCAGTCTTGTTTCTTGGTTGCTTGTTAGTGCGCTCGCGAATTCCTGTTAAGTCTTCGATTGCAATTGAGGCACCCAACTGTTTTGCCTTGCCAACAATGTGCTTGCTGACGTTATGGTTAACCCACGACTGAAAGCGTCTCTCGCGACCAGATAACCGTTTCAAGCATCTCCTAGCCCTACGCCTAGTTGATCTTGTGCCTTCTGAAGCCTTCTTCTGGAGAGATGCTCTTACCTTTGAATATTTATCTCGAACCTCTGTTATTTGTTGTCCTGAAAACCTTTCTCCCTCACTAGTCACAGCCACGTCACGACGCCCCAAATCCACCCCAATTACACCTTGGGATTTTTGAGGATTTGGGGCATCATTTTTTACTTGAATATTAACTGAGTAGGTATCATTTTGATGTTTAACCAGCGTTGCTGATGTTGGCGTAAAACCAGATAGTTTTCCTTTCTGGTAGCTACCGACATCAACCAAGAAACGTTCTCTCCCCCCAACTAGCGTTAACGACACCGACCAATCTTTCTCCTTAAAAGAGAAGATTCGAGCATCATAATCAGCAGAAGTGGGGAGAAATTTTCTGACAGGTTTGTTCATCCGCTTGGCTGTTTTGCGGTTGGCACTCACCCGATTAATGGCGCGGATGGCAAGGTTAGAAGCTAGTCCAAAACGTTCCCGCACTTCGCCATAAACTTGATTTTGGATGGTCACGTTATGGGTAATCTTGGGTTCTACGACTTCGTTGATATAGTTGCAAGCATCCGCAAACGCCTTAAGAGTTACCTCTATCTTGGCCACCTGTTCGGGTGTCGGGTTGATTTTGCAGACTATCGTTAACACTTGCTTTTCCATTGATAAATTCTATCACTGCAATGAGCATTTATTGGAAAACTCCGTCCTTCCGTTTTCCAAGGGCATTCCTCTCACCGCTAAACTATCGGGGGTACTCGCCTAAAGGCTCGATAAGTCCCCCTCTAGCTATAGCGGGAGCCTCCTGCCGAAATTAGGTGAAGAAAGCCGAATGGGTTGAGTAATGGGCGACCCGATCCAATTGAATGGACTAGAAATGTGATACCAAATCCGGGGAACGCTACCCTTGTTATAACCCAGTCCGCGCAGGCGGACGAAAGTTTGTGTAGCAGCGATTTCAATCGCCTCCTCTTGCTCCCCCTGCTCCCCCTGCTTCCCCTGCTCCCCCTGCTGTTGGCGCTTAAGTTGACACCAATACAAGCGGGTCGCCCCTACAGGTTCCTTCTGGTAGTGGATGATGCTTAGGTCACCGATCGCAACTCATCCAACCGTGCCAGTACTTCTGTACTATGAATCGCCGGTCGAACGCCGAGAAATGTCTCCCGTAAGATGCCATCAGGATCAATGATATAAGTATGGCGTAGGGAGACAAACCCCATCCAAGAGCCATACGCCTGACTCACTGACCCATCTGTATCTGCTAAAAGGGGAAATTTCAACCCCTCTGAGTCACAAAAATCGGCATGGGAGTCTACATCATCTGCACTCACTCCCAAAATTTGGGCATTTCTCTCTATATATTCAGGCAAATCTTGCTGAAAGCGACGAGCCTCTAGGGTGCAACCTGAGGTAAAATCCTTGGGATAAAAGTACAGAACCACCCATTTCCCCCGGTAATCGGAGAGCGATACCTCCCCATCCCCACTATTAGTCGGTAGTGTAAACTCTGGTGCAGGCTCATTTAGTGGCGGTTGTTTACCGCCGAGAGCATAAGCGGCGGGAGTGATGTGTAACCAAGTTAAGCAAGCTAGACAACTTGCCAAGAGAATGCTCACAAGGGTGCGACGAGAAATCATGATCGATACAGCGTGTTTGTTTTACATAAGTTTACAATCCTAATTTAGATCTTGTCAGAATCTGTGATTGCGCTATCATGTCTAGCAAGGTAAGAGTCACTCGGAGGTAAAGCTCCTTTTGTAAGTCAGCCGCAGAGGCATGTCTGGGTGGAGGGGGTGTCAGGAAAATTCAGATAAACACGCTCCTGAACATATTTGCTGGTGTAAGCAACCCCGGTCTAAAGCTTGCCCGATAAGCGAAGCGAAGGGACACGGAGCTTTAGCCAAATAAGTTAAAGCTGTGCTTACCAGCCTAAGTGCTAAGCGCACTACGTTATCGGCAAGTGTTAAAGACCTACCAGCGGATGCGATAGCCAGTTTGCTGCTCTAGAACCGAAAAGTTAAACAGTTTTAAGGTCACTGAAACAGTGCTTTTTGGACAGTTACCGACCGATAACCTTGGCGAGGCTAACTTTACCCCAGAAATGGGTGAAAACCGGAG
>NZ_JAVKEW010000049.1:0-61205 GCF_040226375.1 Coleofasciculus sp. G2-EDA-02
ATCGATTGGCGATACTCACGACTTTCGCCTGTGCTAGACTACTTTTATAGATTAACACATTATTTATTACAATACAAGACTAAGAGAAAATAAAAAGTCGTCCTAAAAGGACGAGGCTTGTATCCCTAGTTCTCGGTCAAACATCTGCGGACGGGGGTATCTTGGGCAGATTGGCATACTACCCAAGGAGAAGAATGGTATAGTTGGCTGCTACCTCGACTGGCACGGGAGGTAGAAGTTCTGCCCTGTTTTCACTACACGCCTCCGTCTCTGGGAATCGTTGCCAAAACCTCGGCTCCGCCTCGAAACCCCAAGGATTACGCCGATTTTATTGATGTGATGATTACCCGCTTCGGGAAGTATTTTGAGTGGGTGGAGTTGTGGAATGAGCCGAACAATATTAATGATTGGGACTGGCGGCTCGATCCGGAATGGGGAATCTTCTGCGACATGATGCAGATGGCGGCGTATTGGGCGCAGCATCGGGGAAAAAAAACGGTGCTGGCGGGGATGGCTCCTATTGACCCAAACTGGCTGCGCTTGATGTGCGATCGCGGTGTATTATCGTCTTTTGATGCCATTGGTCTTCACTGCTTTCCTGGCACTTGGGAATTCGACTCTCAAGAATGGTCAGTGAATGTTCAGAACTGCCTGCACGTTCTGAATCAATACGATTTAGAGCCGCAATTGTGGATTACGGAAACAGGATTTTCTACCTGGAGACATGACGAATACGAGCAACTGCGGGCATTTCTTCAAGCGCTCGCCGCCCCTGTGGATCGCCTGTACTGGTACTCTCTTTATGACCTGCACTCGGATCTCCCCTCCCAAGAAGGGTTTCATGTGGATGAGCGACACTACCACATGGGACTGGTGCGCCAAGATCATACACCAAAACTGCTTTACCGTTTGTGGGCGACAGGTGGATTGGAGTCTGTGCAAGATATGGGGCAGCTTAAAGCCAGGGAAACCCAGCAACATCCCGAATTCCCCATCCGACAGTCTTCGGTTTTAATCACGGGCGGGGCTGGGTTTATTGGCACAAATCTGGCACATCGGTTACTCAGTGCGGGTCAACCTGTTGTCCTACTCGATAATCTATCACGACCCGGTGTGGAGAATAATTTGCGCTGGTTGTACCAACAGCACGGGGACAAGGTAAACATTGAAATCGGCGATGTACGCGATCGCTGGTTGTTACGGCGGGTGCTGCAAAATGCCCGGATGGTGTTCCATTTAGCCGGACAAGTGGCAGTAACAACGAGTCTAAAAAACCCCCTCCAAGACTTTCAGGTCAATGCCCTAGGCACACTGAACCTGCTCGAAGAGATGCGATCGCTCCCCAGCCCCCCCCCGATCGTCTTTACCTCCACAAACAAAGTCTACGGGGGCTTAGAGGACATTCACCTACGCCGAAATTGTACCCGCTATGAACCCACAGATAGCTTAATCCGCTTAAATGGCATTAATGAAAAGCGTCCCCTGAGCTTCTACAGTCCCTACGGTTGCTCGAAAGGAACCGCCGACCAATACATTATTGACTATGCTCGCACCTTCGGACTACCTGCTGTTGTCTTTCGCATGAGCTGTATTTATGGACCCCATCAGTGCGGCTGCGAAGATCAAGGATGGGTGGCTCACTTTTTGATTCGCGCTCTCAAAAACCAGTCTGTGACGTTGTATGGGGATGGGCTTCAGGTACGCGACGTGCTATTTGTGGAAGACTTAATTGATGCCTTTTTGCTAGCGCAAGCCAATATCGATACCCTGACCGGTCAAGCCTTTAATATCGGTGGGGGTTCAGAAAATACCACCAGCTTACTGGAATTTATTGAACTCATTGGCAAGGTTCATGGTCAAAAGCCCAGGGTGCTGTTTGACCAGTGGCGTTCAGGAGACCAACGCTATTATGTCTCTGATGTCAGGATGTTTCAAGCGGCAACCGGTTGGAAGCCCCAAGTCAGTATTCGCCAAGGCGTCGAAAAATTATATCACTGGCTGCTACAACGAGAGCCATTAGCTGCTGTGCGTTAAACGGAGAAACTGCGACTTATGAAATATGCACTGGTTAACCCCAACTGGACATTTACCGCCAGCACGTACTTCGGCTGTCGGGAACCTCACCTGCCATTAGAATACGGCTATGCCAAAGTTCTACTGGAGCAAGAGGGTCATCAGGTTATTATTGTAGACGGGCAGTTAGATAATCTTTCCCGTCAAGCTATCCAGCAACAGGTGGCAGAGTTTCAGCCCGACTTTACTGTAATCACAACAGCGCCGAGTTATCTGTTCTGGCGTTGTGCGCCACCGGAACTGCGCGTTCCTCAAGAAACTGCCTTAAACTTAAAAGACTGCGGCGGTATCCTGGTTGCTGTTGGACCTCACGCCTCCACAACTCCCACAGCCACCTTGAAAAAGTTAGGGGTGGATGGTGTTGTTTTGGGAGAATGCGAGGATATTCTGCCTCAATTAAGTCAAGACTGGCAGACGGTATCCTCGATTTGCTACTGGGATGGTGATAAACCCCGCATCCAAGGCAGTCTCAATGCCACCGATATGAATAGATTGCCAGCCTTACACTGGTCTAAGGATACCATCCAGAAGCATCATCACCATCACCACCGTTTTGACGCCCCCCCCATTGGTTTTGGTGCGGAAATGGAAACCTCACGCGGCTGTCCTTTTCACTGTTCATTCTGCGCTAAAGACAATTTCCGCGATCGCTATCGTAAGCGCCCTCTAGAGATAATTTTAGAAGAATTGGATGGTTTAATTGCTCAAGGTGTGGAATACGTCTACTTTATTGATGAGATTTTCTTACCCAATCGCACTTTACTTAAAGCATTAGTTGAGCGAAATGTCAAGTTTGGTGTACAGACCAGAATTGACCTGTGGACACCACCTCTGTTGGAATTATTGGGGCGTGCGGGTTGCGTTTCCTTAGAAGCGGGTGTTGAGAGTATTTCGCCCGCCGGACGAGAACTGCTTGATAAACAGTGTAAGTTGTCTACCGATGAACTGACCGAGTTATTGATTTTTGCTAAGAAACATATTCCATTCGTTCAAGGGAATTTGTTAGATAGCAAAGTTGATGATTTAGAAGCTATAGCCGCTTGGCGTCAGCATTTACAGCAAGCAGGGGTTTGGGCAAATAAACCGGTGCCGCTGTTTCCCTATCCAGGTTCCCCTGACTATACTAAAAAATGGGGTATCCCCGATGAAAAAGCCTGGGAAAGGGCGAATGAATATTACCTGAATGTTTATGCCGAGTTTAGCGATATTCAGGAACAACAGCCGCTGCCTTTATCTGAGTTGGAATTTGAGCCGCTGAGTTCTAAGAAATGAGGTTCGTAGTAGGCACTTTAGTGCCATAAGCGCTAAAGCGCTTACTACAAACAATGAAGGTTACTATATCGACGCTTTAGCTGTCATAATTCATGATTCATGGTAATCAAAAATTAACAATACCAAAACGCATTTTGATGACGGCTGACACTATCGGTGGTGTCTGGACTTATGCGTTAGAATTGGCGGCGGCTTTAAGAAAATATGAGATAGAAATCGCCCTCTGTACCATGGGCGCACCGCTAACCCCACAGCAACGCACCGCCGTAGATGCTATTTCTAATGTGACAGTATTCCAGAGTGATTTTAAGCTGGAGTGGATGGATAATCCGTGGGATGATGTGCAACAAGCCGGGGAATGGTTGCTGCAATTGGTGGAACAAATGAAGCCGGATGTGGTGCATCTGAATGGCTATGCCCATGGTGCATTACCTTGGAGGATACCTGTTTTAGTTGTGGGACATTCCTGTGTTTTGTCGTGGTGGGAAGCGGTAAAAGGAGAAGCGGCACCTGCTAGCTGGGAGAAATACCGTAAGCAAGTCCGGCAAGGTTTACAATCAGCAGATAAAGTGATTGCGCCATCTGCGGCAATGCTGGCGGCGCTTGAGCAGCATTATGGTACATTGGCGGATGGAAAAGTTGTGCCGAATGGTTGTAATCCCGATCAGTTTTATGTAGCCCAAAAACAAGACTTTATTCTCACGGCGGGGCGTTTGTGGGATGAGGCGAAGAATGTAGGAGTATTAGAGGATATTGCGCCTGATTTATCTTGGTGTGTTTGTATTGCTGGGGAACAGCAGCATCCAGAATCCCCCCAACCCCCCTTTGAAAGGGGGGCTATGAATGAAAGGGGGGCTATGAATGAAAGGGGGGCTATGGAGAAGAGGGATAGATTCCAAAAATTCCGCTTAAAAAGGGGGGCTCTGCAAGAATCCCCCCAACCCCCCTTTGAAAGGGGGGCTATGGGTCAAAAGACTGTATGTTGGTTAGGGCGTCTGTCTGCTGAGGAAATGGCGTTTTGGTATGCTCGTGCTTCAATTTATGTATTACCTGCACGATATGAACCCTTTGGGTTATCGGTGCTCGAAGCAGCGCTGTCAAGATGTGCGCTGGTATTGGGAGATATTCCCAGTTTGCGGGAAATTTGGCAGAATGTGGCTGTATTTGTACCACCGGATAATCGAGACGCCCTGAAAGATGCGATTGAGGGTTTAATTACAGATTCAGCCAAACGCCGTCAACTTGCCAGTTTAGCACGCGATCGCGCCCTGACATTCACGCCTGAGCGCATGGCAAATAGCTATTTAAACACCTATCAAGCCTTTCTTGATTGACTAAAAATGACGCAAAACCCCTTACACATTGTTATGTTCTATCATTCCCTGTTATCTGACTGGAATCACGGGAATGCTCACTTTTTACGCGGAATTGTGAGCGAGTTGCGATCGCGCGGTCATCAGGTTAGTGTTTATGAACCCCATGATGCTTGGAGTCTACAAAATCTCTTAGCCGAACATGGGGATGCACCCATTGCCCAATTCAAAACCATTTATCCGGGTTTAGAGAGTATCCGTTATCACCAGGAAGCCCTTGACTTGGATAAGGTACTGGATGGTGCAGATTTAGTCATTGTCCACGAATGGAATAACCAAGAGTGCGTGGCTAGGATTGGTGAACATCGAGATAAGGTGGGTGGCTATCGGCTGTTATTTCACGATACTCATCATCGGTCGGTGAGCGATCGCACGAGTATGGCAGCCTATAATCTTTCTAATTATGATGGAGTCCTAGCATTTGGCAGTATTATCCGCGACATTTATTTAACCGAGGGCTGGACAAAACAGGCTTGGACATGGCACGAAGCCGCCGATACTCGTATTTTCCACCCAATTACAGGGGTTGAATCAGTCGGCGATTTAGTCTGGATTGGGAATTGGGGAGATGAAGAACGAACGGCTGAGTTATACGAGTTTCTGATTGAACCCATCAAGGCGTTAGGGATAAAAGCAAAGGTACATGGAGTACGCTATCCTAAAGACGCGATCGCATCCCTCAAAGCCGCAGGAATTGATTATGGGGGATGGTTGCCCAACTACGAAGTTCCGCAAGTCTTTGCTCGTTTTCGCGTTACCATACACGTTCCCCGACGCTTCTATACCCAAATCCTCCCTGGTATTCCCACCATTCGCGTCTTTGAAGCCCTCGCCTGTGGGATTCCCCTGATTTCAGCACCTTGGGATGATGTAGAGGGTTTATTTACACCCGGACAAGATTTTCTCATCGCTCACACGGGTGAGGAAATGCAGCAACACTTAAAAGACGTACTTCACAACCCAGACATAGCACAAAACCTTGCCCAAAACGGACGCCGTACCATCCTAGAGCGACATACATGCGCTCATCGCGTGGATGAACTCCTGTACATTTACACCACACTGCATTCCATATAGCCTCGTTAGCCTCGTTCCTAGGCAGAGCCTAGGAATGCTCCTCTTGAGGCTCTGCCTCCCGTAGTAAAGGTTCAATCATAAGATGACAAAAAAGATTAACATCGCCTTTTTCGGCTCCAGCTTAGTATCCGCTTACTGGAACGGTGCAGCCACCTACTATCGCGGTATTATCCGAGCCTTACACAAGCGCGGACATCAGATTACCTTCTACGAACCAGACGCTTATGAGCGCCAAAAGCACCGCGATATACCTGACCCAGATTGGGCGAAAGTTATAGTATACTCAGCAAACGGTAATCAGGGGGTAAACAGCGCCCTTGAAGATGCCAGCAGCGCCGACTTAATAGTCAAAGCCAGTGGGATTGGCGTCTTTGACGAACAGTTAGAAGCGGCTGTTTTAGACATCAAAAAACCGGACGCCCTCGTCGCATTCTGGGATGTGGATGCACCAGCCACCCTTGACCGGGTGCAAAACAACTCTGCTGACCCTTTCCGCCCTCTAATTCCCAACTATGACCTCATCCTCACCTACGGTGGCGGCGAACCCGTTGTCAACGCTTATAAAGCCTTGGGAGCGCGTGAATGTATCCCCATTTACAATGCCCTTGATGCCACCACTCACTACCCCGTTTCTCCTGACTCTCGATTTACTGGTGACCTAGGTTTCTTAGGGAACCGAATGCCAGACCGAGAGACTCGTGTTGAGGAATTTTTCTTTCGTGCAGCCGCTCAACTACCCGACTATAAATTCATCTTAGGCGGTAATGGTTGGGGGAGTAAAGAAATGCCAGTCAATGTTAATTATCTGGGACATATTTATACTCGTGACCATAATGCCTTTAACTGTACAGCCAAAGCCGTTTTAAATATCAGTCGTGAAAGCATGGCACGATATGGATTTTCTCCAGCAACGCGGGTGTTTGAAGCAGCGGGGGCGGGGGCTTGTATTATTACCGATTTCTGGAAAGGGATAGAGCTATTTCTGGAACCGGAGCGGGAAATTCTTGTTGCTGAAAATGGTGATGAAGTTGCTGAAATTTTGCGCCAACTGACACCAGAGAAAGCTATAAAAATTGGTGATGCGGCTCGTCAGCGGGTTTTGGCTGAACACACTTACGCACATCGGGCTGAACAACTAGAAGCCATCCTATTTTCCGGCTTTGATTCCCGAAAAACTAATTCTTGATAAGCTTTAGCTACAAAACAAATCATTCAAGGGCAAACCCAGGTACTGAAAATTTGCATTTTTGGATCGCTGAAACTCCTTGTATACGGTAGGGTGGGCAATGCCCACCAGCCTTAAGTCAGCAACATTGATCTTAAGTACAAGAGAGTAGATGTAGGTTAGGATATAGTCTGGCTTTCTCTGCCCTATGCCTTATAATTAAATATGTTGTCATAGTTAAATTGCACGATAAAAATAAATGATAACTAACTTTAAAGTTGACGAAAACCTTCTTAAAGAAGCTCTTGCTTTGTGCGATCATTCAACAGCAGATTTGGTGATTGAAGCAGCTTTACGTGAATATATTCAACGCCGCAAACAACTGAAACTTTTGGAGTTATTTGGAACTATAGATTATGAAGAAAATTATGATTATAAGCAACAAAGACAAATAAGATGAACGTTATTGTTGACACCTCCGTTTGGTCACTTGCATTGCGGCGCAACACACCAGACGATAGGACTTCTATCATTAATGTGCTGCGAGAGTTGATTGCAGATGGACGAGTCGTTTTACTGGGAGCAATTCGTCAAGAAGTGCTTTCTGGAATTCGCTACACGGAACAGTTTGTTAAATTACGAGACTATCTTCGTGCTTTTCCAGACTTGGAGATAACCACGAAAGACTATGAACTAGCCGCAGAATTTTTCAACACCTGTCGCCGTCATGGTATTCAAGGTTCAAATACTGATTTTCTCATCTGTGCAGTCGCTCATCATCGTGGCTACAGTCTTTTCACTACTGATAAAGATTTTGAAAATTTTCGATCACATATTCCGGTTGTATTGCTATAAGTTTCTAATGCTTTGAAGTTTTTCTAGGTTCAGATGACTTATCGGTTGGGTTGAGGTACATAAGCGAAGCCTACAGGATTTGGTTTCGATTGGTTTAGCACAAAATCTATAGGTAAACTAGCAATTGAATTTTACGAGAAAAGACCAGAGTTGATGAAGTCGCTTTCCCTAGAGTTAGATAACTGATTAGCTCATTAACAACTTCAAATAATTACGTGGCACTTTTCCACAACGGTTAAGAAAGTACCGTAAAATTCTGTTCCCAATAGCACTCATCGCGTTTCAAGATTTGTCTGGTGGTGTATTCTCTTCTGATTGCCAGCCCTGAATAACAGCAAGCGCTAAATTTAAATACATGTTGTTTCCTCTTAATTCTTTCACGGCTTCAGATCCAGCAACCTTTAAGGTGTTAATAATTCGTGCTTCCAGAACTTTATTGTTAACAGTGACATTTTCTGCAATTGTTTCTTTTTCCTCTTCTGATATCTCAATTTTATCAAGTTTATCAACGGCAGTTTGTAGTTTTTCCTTTAATTCACTAACAAGAGATTCAATTTTACTAAATTCATCTCTTGTAATTGTATTATTGTGCGCGACTTTACATCTTAATTGATAAAGCTCTTCCCATTTCTTTTGTAACTGACTATCTTCATACTCAACTAAGTCTGAAAAATATCTTTGCCAATTTGATTTAGGAATAAAATTGTTTAGTTCATCAATACTTAAATCTTCAGGGCGTTTAGCTTTTTTAATTTTATTGTAAAGTTCGTCAATAGGTTGATTATGATAAGGTTTAAACAAAAAATCCGATAAATGAATGAAATCAACTTCATATAAAAAATTATTCAATTCTTTCCTAGCTCTAGCTTTAGTAGTTTCAATCACTGATTTTATCTCTTTGGGTAAAGTTTCCTTTTCCCAATTAACTCCTACATTGGTAATCATAAATTTAGTCAGCAACTTTCGCATAAGATTTTCTATCTCATGGATCAGGGGATAGGCTTGGAGCGAATAGTAAGCCGAAATATCATCCCACAGGCAATTACAATTAAGTTGTATAGGCAAAGCATAAATTAGTGTTCTAATACTTTTGAGGAATTGACTGTAATCATTTAAATGATCTTCAAGTTTATTTGCCCAATTATAATTAAACCTCAAATGTAAAAATCTTTCGTTTTTTAATTCCCTGACTTGAATGTCATAATAAACAATTATTTTATATTTAATTTTATTGTTTTCTACACTAAATTCAGAATTAGCTTTTAACAAATTCCTTAAGGCTTCAACACTTTCACAAAAAGCACCTTGTTTCTTGATATAGATTAAATACTCAACTCTCAAAGTATCCATTGTTTATATAATTTTCTAGAGCTTGTTTTGGTTAAAAAAATAATTCATTCGCTTGACTGTTTACCCACACTTTTAGCCTATATTGCCGCTCAATTTAGAGTAATATAGTTTAAATCTAGTATATAGCCTTTTTAAAATCAAGTGAACCTGTATAGCGGACAAACCAATTAAATAATCAATGAAAATCGTCATCCTAGGATTATCCATTACCTCCTCATGGGGAAACGGACACGCAACAACCTACCGGGGACTGGTGCGCGAACTGGTCACAGGAGGTCACGATGTTCTATTTTTAGAGCGGGATGTACCGTGGTATGCAACTAACCGCGACCTTCCCAATCCGCCTCATGGTCAAACTAAACTTTATGCCAATCTTGACGAACTCAAAGATAGCTTTACCCAGACAGTACAAGATGCTGATTTTGTCATGGTGGGGTCTTATGTACCAGAAGGTGTCGCCGTAGGGGAATGGGTAACCGCAACAGCACGGGGGGTTACAGGATTCTACGATATCGATACGCCTGTTACCCTCGCCAAGTTGGAACGGGGAGATACAGAATATCTCTCACCTGACTTAATTCCTGAATACAACCTATACTTATCCTTCACAGGGGGTTCAACCCTACAGCGTCTGGAACAGGAGTACGGGGCGCATAAGGCAAAAGCACTCTATTGTTCAGTTGACCCAAGCTTGTATTATCCACACGAATGTGATCAAACCTGGAATCTGGGGTATATGGGTACTTACAGTGATGATCGACAACCGCCCTTGGAACGCTTACTCTTAGAACCCGCCCGTCAGTGGGGAGAAGGGCGCTTTGTGGTTGCAGGTCCTCAATATCCCGATACCATTCAGTGGTCGAGTAATGTGGAGCGCATTGAACATATCCCACCGGCTGAACATCAACGCTTTTATAATGCCCAGCAGTTTACGTTGAATATTACCAGAGCGGATATGGTGCGGGCGGGATATTCCCCCAGTGTGCGTCTGTTTGAAGCGGCGGCTTGTGGAACGCCGATTATCAGCGATTATTGGCAAGGATTGGAGACGATTTTTGAGATTGACAAGGAAATCCTGGTGGCTTCCTCTCCAGAAGACGTTCTCGACTATTTGCGGGAAATACCTGACTCAGAACGTCGTGCGATTGGTTCTCGCGCCCGTAAGCGCGTCCTAGCAGAACATACGGCTGCTCATCGCGCCTTAGAATTAGAACAGTATATTATGGCGGCGAGATGACCAAATCTTCAGATTTCTCTGACTGATGGCAGATGACAGAACTCTAGATAGGTTTGATAGGGTTATCAGTTATGAAGATAGCCTAGTATTGGATGATAAAGCCCCCTAAATCGGAAAATTTGCCAGACGCGATCGCACAACTCGCTCCTTGGTTCCACAACCTCCATCTCCCCAATGGCACTCAAACAGCACCCAATCATTTCCTGGGTGATTTTCCTTCGTTTAAATGGCAGCAACTTGCTCCCCACCTACCGGAAAATTTAGACGGCTGGCGGGTTTTGGATATTGGCTGTAATGCTGGATTCTATAGTTTTGAACTTGCCCGTCGTGGTGCAATAGTAACCGGTATTGACCATGATGTCCATTATCTGGCACAAGCTCAATGGGCGCTTAAGCAATTTGACTTAGCGGATCGGGTTGAGTTTAAACCCATGCAAGTTTATGACTTAGCTCACATCGAGGAAACCTTTGATCTGGTTTTGTTTATGGGGGTTTTCTATCACCTACGCTATCCCTTACTTGCCTTAGATATTGTGGCACAGAAGGTTAAACGCTTGTTAGTATTCCAAACCCTCAGCTTACCCGGTGAAGATATTTTCCAGGATACAGGCGATCGCCAAATTAATGATCGCGAGGCTTTAAATCAACTAGGGTGGCCCAAAATGGCGTTTATTGAACATCACTTTGCTGGTGATCCTACGAATTGGTGGATTCCTAATCATGCGGGGATTGAGGCGATGTTACGTTCGAGTGGTTTGCAGGTTATCGGATATCCGGGACACGAGATTTATTTATGCCAACCCGATGCGTCTAATCCGGCTTGTGTCATGTCTTGGAATCAAAAAGAATTACTTGCAGCGACGGGAAAACCATGGCATTTGGCTTAGAGTCAGTTAAGGCAAAGTTCAACGCGATCGCGGCTTGATAAAATGGGTTCTTCCGGACTTCAGAATGCTGGCATTACCTCAGACGAAGTCCCAAATCCTTGCTAAGCAAGGATTTGGGACGTTAGGCGTGACACACCTAACACATAATTTGATGGATTAGAGTTACATCCTCCAAACCGTAGGGGCGCACCGACGTGCGCCCGATTCAATCGGCAAATCTATCCCACAATTTTAGCTGTGCCACGCCACTACCTTGGGAAAGGGCGGGTTTTGAACAAACGTTATCATCTAATAGCGAAACGAAAGTCCCTAAACCCGCCCCTACAAACGAAAAAAGTATCTTTATAAGACAACGTGGAATCAGGATGGATCAGATACAAGCAGAAATTGAGGCAATTCGCACCCAAATCGAGGCACTACGTCGCGAACGGGATTCCCTAACCAATCAGGAGGTTCAACCGGAGAATAATTCACCCAAAGCGATCGCGGCGGCTTATCGCCATCAAGCTAGGGTAGCCGCAGAGGTTTGTGCCGAAGTTCAAGGAATTGATAATGCGATCGCGGCGTTGCAGGCGCAGTTAGAGCAAAAACATCAACAGCTACAGCCTTTCGTCAAACCCAAGCAACCCTTGACGTTAGCTGACGAGGTTGAGATAGCCACTCAACAGGCTTATGATCATGCCAATCGGATTAATGAACTCGCCACAGAACTAGTGGAAGAACTTAGGGCTTTAAAATCCATCGCCCATGATATGAGTCCTAGCTATTGGCAGTTGCATCACAAGCCATTTATTACCGGTTTCAAGAGCGCCTCTGTTCCCTATCTGCGATCAGATCAGGGGGTTTTAATGATTGCCAAAGTCATTATTTAGGGGTTGCTGAATAAGAACTGTTGTAGAGACGTTTCGGCGGAACGTCTCTATTAAATGATGTGTCTTAACCGCTATGGCGGTTGCTATATAATTGAGACAAACAGTATCTGAATCCTATCGCAATACTGCTCGGATAAGCCTTGAGCAGAAGGGCAGGTAGGTTGGGTTTCGTTACCTCAACCCAACGTTTTACTGGATTTGTTGGGTAACGCTTGCGCTCTACCCAACCTACAATTTTTCTTAACCGAGCAGTATCTGAGTCCTATCGGATCGTGTAAATGGTGGCAATAATTCCCCCAAAAAGTTGACAATACTCTGATTTAGAGTGTTTCTAATCCTTTAAAGTTTGAGAATTTTTTTGACATCACTTCTAAGTTCTCCATAGAGCTTCAAAAAATTCTCTGGTATATAACTATAGTATTGACACAAACAATGTAACTTTTGTTGATCATAACTAATTTTAAAGAAATTATCCTCTATATTATTAGCCCACTAATTGCAAACCAACGTGTTTAATAAAAGCATACCAATCTTGACTAAAGCCTTTAAATTCAACATCCTTGAGGGTAAATTTTATGTGAGAATCTTCGATTGGCAACGATACCATATTATAGGCATCAGGTTTATTGGTTAATAGCACCAGTTCAGTCCCGGCGGGAATCGGTTGCAGGGCATTTGGACTTAGATACATAGATTGAACCGGGGCACGCTTAACTACGGTATCCACGTTAAAAACAATTTTGATCAACCCCCCTTGAGGTGGCAATGTTTTTCGGTAAACCATCATTTTGACAACATCTTTTTCTATTTGCTTTGAGAGCATCTGTGCCACCGTTTCTGTTGGTCTCAGGGGTTCTTTGGTGATTTGAACATGGTCAATAAACGCATACCAGTTTAAACTTCTGCCCTGAAAGCCAATATCCTGGAAACTGATCCGAATATGTCGGGTTATATCTGGGGGAGTGTAGGATTGTAGGACTAATAGCGTGCTAGCAGGAATCGGCTGAAGTTTATAGCTGGGCAGTAAACTGGATTGAATGGGTTCTTGTTTAAGAATTGTATCTTGGGTAGACAGCATTCGGACTAAGCTAACCATAGTTTGATAGTTCCTTTAGTTGTTATTGGTTATTGGTCATTTGTAAAATTATGCCCGATCTTAACACTTGATCGGGGCGGGTTTAGTTGCATCTGGGTAAGGCAATAAAGGATAATAGTGAAACCCGCCCCTACACAAATTCTATCCCTTCATTCTTAGGAAATACTGCCACGCTTGCGGGCTTCTTTGTAGGATATTCCCACATTTCTTAACCCAGCGCGAATCATCTGCTGTTCTAATAAGCTAAAAAAGCGGGCGCGATCGCCTCCTCGAACCACAGCCTGATTATGGGCTTCTGCTATAGCAATGGGATAGCCGTAGCCTTTGTAAACTTGTGCCAACATTAAACTTAGAGATTGATTGAATAACATAGTATCCTGTGCTACCCATTCTGGGACTTCGATGCGGGCAATTTCTGTACCAACGTGAACATAGCAGAAATAAATCCGGTGATGATCGTATAGATCCAAAATTCGCACCGAACTGCGAAATAAAGGACTACGTTGTCCGGGTTCAAGTAAACTCGACCAGAGCATCGTATCACGTAAGGGTTCAACAACCTGACAAGGCAATTTATCAGTAACAGAGGCGCAATGGTTGATACAGTTGGGGGTGTCATAAGCACAGGCTTGTAACCGGAGAAAATGCAGGGCTTCGTTGCTGCGAGATGCACTCAAATAGCCCATCAGCGGTACATTCACAGATCGCAACTGATCCCAAGCCGCTAGAATCGGGGGAAGGATGCGATCGCGCGCTTCTGTGGGTAAGGATTCCAGAAACCAGTAAATCAGTGATCCATCCACCATCGCCAGATTAGGAATATCAAAGTGAGAACCGGGCGGGTTGACCCAGCGACACGCCATTTCTGCCAATACCGATACCTCAGACACAGTGCGACGATACCCCATCCATTCTTCGGTACGAATCCCCCATTGGCGGGATATATATAAATCTTCCGGTCGGTAAAAGACTTCGGGTAGGCTATCCAAGAGCGGGTGTAAACTTTGTCCATAGTGCAACATCACCCGACCGACGTTAATTAAATAACAATAGGCGATTTCGTGATGGGAGGGAGACATTTGAGACCCATCGGTGGCAAAAACCGTATGGCTTTCGGGAGGGGAATCCAGATCAAGGCGAGTATCCAGGGGTTCGACGGGAACAGCCGCCGTAAAGGTTATGCGATCGCGCCATTGCTGGTGGGATTGAATCAGCTCATCCTGTCGGCGATTAGTCTCCAGCAGCAGCTTTTGCGCCAGTTCCCAGCGTTGGCGACTTGCCAGCGCCTCCCCTTTCAGGTGCTGGCTAATTCCAGGGATTTGTTTCGCGAGTTTCGTGAGATCGAGCATACAATTATAGTCATCCCGGCAGAATAAGTATCATTATTTTATTTTTATTTAGTATTTTCGGTAATAATAATTCAAACTATTGCTTAAACCAGCCAAATACCGACTCTTTAGTTAATTAGTGTATCCAATTTGACAATTATCAACTTCATTTAGGATAAACTTCACGCGGTAAATATTAAGTTATATAAAAAAAACTTGCATTTATCGCGATAGTCATCCTAGAGTCAACACAATCCAGTTAATATTCATGAGAGTATTGTGGAATCCAGATAGAAAAAGCTAGATAACTGCGACTTAATTTAGCTCAAAGTTGTGTAGCGAATAATCTGAAAGCTGTTTCCCATGAATAAGGAGATTTAAATAAAAAATAAATTGATGCCGTTGGCATAAAGTTTGTTAATCAATAATACTGACGAGGTACACTATGGATGTTGCAACCCTTTCCAAACTTGGTGTAAAACATGCTGAAAATGCCGTAGCCGAATCCCTGCGGATTCAAACCGGATTAGATTGGACAAAGCCGGTTACGTTCTACGGGATTATCAATGAACGTTGTAATGTTAAATGTCGCCAGTGTGAGTATTGGCGACTCCCGAAATATAAGGACGAAATGACGGTAGAGGATTGGAAACGCGCCCTCCTCAGCATAAAAGACTTTGTGGGCGAGTATTCCATCAACTTTAGTGGCGGCGAACCTTATATTAAAAAAGGATTTCTCGACATACTGGCGTTTGCCAATAGCAATGGTATTCACTGCGGTGTGACCACAAATGGCTCATGCATGACCCAGGAAAACGCTGCCAAAACTGTAGCAGCGCGTCCCTTTAATGTAAATATGTCAGTGGATGCACCCAATGCAGAACTCCATGATTACCTGCGGGGTCAACCTGGTTTATTTACTAAGCTTTCTAACGGCATTAAGTATCTACGTCAGGAACAGGAAAAACAAGGCATAAGTTTTCCAATTGTTGTCAAACCGACACTTAATCGCCTCAATTTCCGTTTAATGCCCGAACTGGTAGAATGGGCGCAACAGATTGGCGCTACGGCTGTTAATTTCCAGCCCGTCAATCTTTGGACACCAGAAACCTATAATGAACTGTGGCTCAAAACTGAAGACTATGAAGACTTTGCTCAGGTAATTGAGCGCCTGATTGAAATGAAGCAAAACGGTGCGCCGATTATGACGGGTGATGATGTTCTGCGGCTTTTCTTACCTCACTTCCGTGAAGAAAAGGCTCCTGAATCCGTTCGCCCCTGTCGAGTTGGGCTTCGCAATTTCTGGATTGAAACAGATGGGAATGTGAAACTCTGTAATGATTATCCGGTCATTGGTAATGTTAAACACCAGAGTGCTAAAGAAATCTGGTATGGAGAAAAAGCAAAAGAGATTCGTCAGCAGACATTGGACTGCGGTAAACTTTGTTTGATTACCTGTGTGTCGCAAAAGACACTTAAGGATAAGGTTTTGATGGGAATGAAGCTACTGAAGAATTGACTAAAAATTAAGCGTATCCCTCGCCTGGAGATCACAGCGTGACTAGGCTTCCAGGTCGAGGGACTTCATTTGTGTGTAGCTATTTGTGTTCAGGAGATAAGAGATGAATAAAAAACGCTTAAAAGTTTTGTTAATCATAGAACAATGTAATCCTAATGCGAGTTCTGATCCCTTGACAGGATTTAAATTATTTCAAGAAATAAATAAACATGTAGAAGTAACTTTAGTTACTAGAGATTTTGTTAAAAAAGGTCTAGAACGTCATGGGTATAATAACAATGTTGTTTACATATCAGCAAGTTATCATGCCAAAACGTATTTTAATTTTGTCAATAAAACCATTTTATCAAAACTAAAAAATGAAGCGATAAGAAGAGCTTTAGGCACTGCTCTAAATTATCCTTATCATGCAGATTTTAGTCATCAAGTTTACCAAAAATTTAAAATCCCAATTATTCGAGGAGATTATGATATAGCCCATTCAATTACTCCTATGAATACCAGGTATCCCGTTAAAATAGTAAAAGCCTGTAAGCATACACCTTTTATTCTAGGACCAGTCAATGGGGGTGTTCCATTTCCAGAATGGTTTGAGGAAATAGCCATGAAGAAATATTTGAATTTAAGCTTTTTACAAGATCTAGCTAAATTTATCATTCCTGGCTACCTAGAAACTTATCAGCAAGCAGATAAAATCTTGGTGGCTTCCAGCTATACCTTAAATAAATTACAATCTTTTTTTAAATTCAAAGAAAATAAAATGTGTTTACTTGTAGAAAATGGAGTGTCAAATGATTTTTTCATTAATTCTTCAAACCAAAAAAAACCGGAAAAAGTCAAGTTACTTTTTGTGGGGAGATTGATAGCTTTTAAATGTCCTGATATTCTCATTGACTCAATTAGTAGATTGAACGAAACCATTAAAAATAGAATTCAATTAACTATCGTGGGTGATGGACAAGAACGAAGTAATTTAGAAAAAAGAGTGCAGGTTCTTAAACTAAGTAATATGATTCAATTTGTTGGTAAAATACCTCAAAAAGAAACCCTTAATTATTATCGACAAGCTGATCTTTTTTGCTTTCCCTCTATCAGAGAATCTGGTGGAACAGTAGTATTGGAAGCGATGGCTTGCGGACTACCCTGTATTATTGCAAACACTGGTGGTATAAGTGAATATGTAACAGAGGAAGCGGGATTTAAAATTGAACCAATTTCTAGAGAATATCTAACGCAGGAATTAACAAATAAAATAGAAATCCTTGTCGAAAATGAAGAGTTGCGTAAAAGTATGTCAGCCAAAGCCATTGACAGAGCCAGAGAGTTTGAATGGGGACGCAAAGGACAAAAAATAATTGAAATTTATGAAGAGGTACTTGCCTGAGTATTGTATAAGTGCGATTAATTTACCCTTCTCAAATTGACAATATCAAGGTAATCCTTCAAGTCAAATAGTTATAGTAAAATTCCCGATGTTGGCTTAAATTGTTAAGTTATTTAAAATTGCTAATTTTTTCATTTGGTATAAAGACTATATCTTCATATCCTTTTTGATTTTGTATATCAGCAATGTTTTGAAATTGAATAAAGTTTTTTTTGATATTGTTCCACATCAAATAAATGTAGTTCCATGATTGAAACGTCTCGAATATATCTTCTTGTTTTTGACCCATTTTCTTTAGCTTAAAGGGATTAATTTCACAACAAACAATAGGACGAACCTCCTGAAAAAATCTTGAGCCTCCTTTCAGTACTAAAGGTTCAGAACCTTCAACATCTATCTTGCAAAAACCTATATTTGGAAAACCTTGAGATTCCCAAATATCATCTAAGCACTTAATTTCAATATCTTCAGATTGATCATTAATAGATTCTGGTGCAAGAGCTGCTCTACCCGAATCAGTTGGGACATATATTTTACAATTACTCTGTTTGCTTCCTAAACCTACAGGAAGTATTTCAACATTATTTAAACCTGAAAAATAAATATTTTCTTTCAAGAGCTTAATATTTCTTGAAACGGGTTCAAAAGCATATACTCGACCCTCTTCACCGACTAATTCTGACAGTTTAAGGCTCCAAACTCCTATATTGGCTCCAATATCATAGCAAGCCATTCCGGAAGAACAATATTTACGAATGGCATTAAACACCACAGGTTCATATTGTTCTCTGAAAATAAATATTAAGCCATGAAGCCCGCGTCGTTTACCTGGGATTAAACGCATTTTTTTATGGCTATGAATTGTGATTAATGGCTGGTAATGTAATGCTTTGTAAATTTCCCACAACGCTAAACGAAAAAGAATTAGATGAGGCACTCTATGCATTTCAGGATGTTCTAGTAAAAAATTTATACTATAATTAAGTTTTTTGAAAAATGGTTTTAAATCCATATTGATTTTGATTTTTTTACTAATTATCCTTGATTATATCACTTTTTTTCAATCAACTAATTAAGATATATGAAGTATGGAAGATTTAACCTGTTCTATTGAGACCAAGCGGAGAAATCCTGAGCAAACTCGGACAGAGACAATAACCGAATTCTCGGATGATTGCGGACTTCGTTGCGATGCGCGGCTGTATTATAGCCCCAATCCGCTAAATACAGTATCACCTGAGCCAAGTCTGATTGCTGTTCCACTGATAGTAGGGTATTCAACCGATCTTCTACAAACCAAAGACTTGCCGATTCATCTGTAAATTCTTGTATAAGTTGTCGTAGTGTTTGATGTTTGGGACGTTTAATTTCTTTGCCGATAATTCTATCCTCTGATAATTCGATACCTTGTTGTTGTAATAACTGTTTGGCAAAGCGCCCTTCTTTTGTAGTTACAATAAAAACCTGCGTTGGCGTTTCTAATATTTGCTGTAAGCGCTCAATCACCCCAGGATAAAAGCGGTGCAGTGCTAACCAGCTATCTAAATCAGTAGTAATCCATTCATCGCGGATTTTATCTAACTGTTGACCTAAATCCTGTGGTTGCAAGTTTTCCGAGTCAACATATTGCTGCAAAACAGTTGACCAATCTTGCAAAATTTGGGATTCTGAAACGCCTAAAAGTAAAACTCTCACTAAAACAGGCATTTCCCACCCTGTTTCAATAACAGGGCGCAAGCGGTAAAATTTTTCGGCTAAGTCTGGCGGGGGTGTTGTGTTTTTAGGTTGCCAAATTTTGCAGTAGGTACGCCAAGCCGTTTGGAAATATTCCAGAAGTCCATCACAGATAACGCCATCAAAGTCGAGGGCGAGAATAGTGGGAGTATGAGTTAACATAAAGCTATTTGAATGATGAATAATGATCTAGCTGATTTAAGGGCTGGTGGGCAATGCCCACCCTACGGGATATCAAGGGTGTTGGCGCTTCAAGACGGCAAATTTTCAGTGCCATTGACTTAATTGGCAATAACCTTATTGCGCTTGGGATCGCCAAGTTGGGAACGGGATTGAGAGCTTTTCGGGTTGAGACTGGGTTGATTGCCCCATTTTTGGGTAAGCTTGTCTAACAATTGGTCTTGCTGTTGGCGAAATTCCCAGACATTATTACCACCATTAATAATCGCAAACCAAACCCGATCGCGATCGCGCGTTGGCATCACCCCCGCTAAAGCACTCACCTGGCGTAGGGTTCCGGTTTTCATCGCGGTTCCCTCTGGCAGATTGCGAGCATAGATTGTCCCGTTTTTATCCCGCCCAGCTAGGGGGAATATATCAATAACACCTAAGTTATGAGGTATTAATATTTTTTCTAGTGCTATCAGCATCGCAGTAGCCGCACGGGGAGAGATTTTATTTTCTGTTCCTAACCCTGATCCATTGATCAGTTGGATTTCCCCTTGAGGTACATTAGCTAACTTAGCGGCTTCTTTGGCAACTACCTCAGCCCCACCAACAGCATCGGCTAAAATCTGAGCCATGCCATTGTTACTATAGATATTCATTTCTCTGAGGATTTCCATCAAGGGTAGGGATTGGTGACGTAATAGTATCCTAATGTCATCAGGCGGAGTTTTCACCGTTTTGATTTGACCGCTAATCACCAGCTCAGGCTTCGGGGTTCCGGGAGACATTCTGCCATGGTGAGTAATAATAGAACGAGACCAGGTTTTGGCATTCAATCCTGTCTTTAGCAACTCACCGGAGCGCATCTGATTTTCTTCGTAGTTCATGTGAAAATTGCCAGCAATGACTAAATTGCCATTGACGCGGCGAATACCAAGCTGGTTGAGGCTGTTTCCTAGGGCGATCGCTTCTTCCCAAACAAACAACGGATCACCACTGCCTCTAATTACCAAATCTCCCTCTAATACGCCATCACGGATAGCACCTGTAGCACCCACTTGCGTCTCAAATTTATGATCAGGTTTCCATTGACTTAACGTCACCAATGTGGTAGCAATTTTAGTCAATGAAGCAGCAGGGAGGGGAACTTTACCCTGATGTTCTGCCATAACATTCAGCCCTGATTGTATCCAGATTCCTTGATTGTCTGCTAGTGAACCCTGTTTTTTTAGGTCTTGGAGATATTGATTAATCGTCGCTTCGGCGCTAGGGTCAGGCTTGGGCAGAGTAAACAAGGAGGTTTCTTGCCATGGCAAGGGTTGGACAGTTTCCACCTTATCCAAATCCAACGTAGCAGCCTGCATCCCCACAATCTTGACCAATAGCGCGGCTATCGAAGAAGCAATCAATCCAGCACCAATTCGTTGTAACATTCCGTTTCTCCTCCACGGTGATTTATTGTACGAAGTGGATGGCACCGATGAAAAGGTTTCTTCAGAGATTTTTCTGAGAGATCAGCACTTTTAAGTGCGTTGTAGGGTCTAGAATATGGGGCTTCTCGCCAAATAAGCTAAAACAGGATTACTCAATCAACGTCCTAGAGGTGAGGGCTTCTGTTAAAATCTTTAAGGTTTCTATCTCTTTGAGCAATGGCATCTCGCGAACGGATCGCAATCGACGCGATGGGAGGGGATCACGCTCCCTCAGAAATTGTGGCTGGAGCTATCCGAGCCCAAGAAGAGTTGGGCGTAGAGGTTATATTGGTTGGCGATACTCAGGCTATTGAAGCGTCCCTGAAAGAACACAAAAGTCCCTGCCAGCTAGAAATAGTCCAGGCAGAAGACGTAGTTGCCATGGAAGAGGAACCCTTGGTGGCGATAAAACGCAAACCCAAGGCGTCAATCAACGTGGCGATGGATTTAGTCAAAACCAAGCAGGCACAAGCTGTGGTGTCGGCGGGGCATTCTGGCGCAGCTATGGCAGCAGCATTACTGCGTTTGGGACGGCTCAAGGGCATCGATCGCCCAGCGATTGGCGCCATGTTCCCCACCCTCATAGCTGGAAAGCCAGTAATTATACTAGATGTGGGTGCAAATGTAGATTGTCGTCCCAAATATCTGGAGCAATTTGCGGTGATGGGGACGGTATACAGCCAGTATGTGCTGGGAATACCAGAACCCAAAGTCGGGTTGCTCAATATCGGGGAAGAAGACTGTAAGGGGAATGATTTAGCCATTCGGACTCATCAACTGCTACAGAACAATCCCAGAGTTGCCTTTCTGGGTAATGCTGAAGGGAGAGATGTACTCTCAGGTCAGTTCGATGTGATTGTCTGTGATGGCTTTGTCGGCAACATCTTACTCAAGTTTGCTGAAGCGGTGGGAGAAATCGTATTGCAAATTTTGCGGGAGGAATTGCCCCAAGGCTTACATGGTCAACTGGGGACGGCGATTCTCAAGCCGAATCTGAAGCGGATTAAGCAGCGTATCGATCATGCCGAACATGGTGGTGGGTTGCTATTGGGAGTGGATGGAGTCTGTATTATTAGCCATGGTAGTTCTCAAGCGCCCTCAATTTTTAATGCGATTCGCTTGGCAAAAGAAGCGATTGATAATCAGGTGCTGGAGCGAATCCAGTCTACTCAGATCAAAGCGGCGAAACAATCGGTAACCCGGAAGATGGGCACTGAAGCGTTAGAGGTGACCAATGAGCCATCAGAGGAGGCGACAGGTTAGCTTGATGCGATCGCGATGAGAATGCAAGCAGACGCGATAGTGGGGCGGGATGTGAATTGGCGGTTTCTTTGATGGAGAATCATTTTGAATCAACTAGGCACAGGGATTGCGATTACCGGGAGTGGTTCGGCGACACCCGATGTTATTTTGGATAACCATCAACTCAGCCAGATAGTTGAGACATCAGATGAGTGGATTGCCACGCGCACAGGAATTCGTCAACGGTGTCTAGCTGACGCTCAAGCCAGTTTGAGTGGGTTAGCAGCCCAAGCGGCGAAGCGGGCGATCGCGATGGCGGGAATTGAGCCTGAAGCGTTACAGCTCATTATTCTGGCAACGTCTACACCTGATGATCTATTTGGTACGGCGAGTCAAGTGCAGGCGTTACTCGGCGCATCTAATGCTGTTGCGTTTGACCTTACGGCGGCTTGTTCTGGCTTCGTGTTTGGTTTAGTAACCGCCGCTCAGTTTATCCGGACTGGAGTTTATCAAAATATTTTATTAATTGGTGCGGATATGTTGTCGCGCTGGCTGGATTGGTCCGATCGCGGCACCTGTGTGTTATTTGGTGATGGCGCGGGGGCTGTGGTGTTGCAGGCAAATGAGCGCGATCGCTTGTTAGGATTCCAGATTCGCAGTGATGGCACTCAGAATAAATGCTTACAGTTAGCTTACAAACCACAAACCCAGCAACTTGTCAAGGACATCGAAGTCGGTCAAGGAAATTTCGCAGCCATTACCATGAACGGTAAAGAAGTCTATCGATTTGCCGTACAAAAAGTGCCAGAAGTGATTGAAAAAGCGCTATTTCAGGCGAATCTTACCGCAGAGGATGTAGACTGGCTGCTATTGCACCAAGCCAATCAACGGATTCTGGATGCAGTTGCTCAACGGTTGAAGATTCCCAGCCATAAGGTTTTGAGTAATCTGAGTCAGTATGGGAACACATCCGCCGCGTCGATTCCCTTAATGCTCCATGAAGCCGTGCGATCGCAAAAGATTCAACCCGGTGATATTATTGCCAGCTCCGGTTTTGGTGCAGGATTAACCTGGGGAGCAGCTATTTTTAAATGGGGGCGATGAGGGGATAAGGGAACTGCGTAAAAATAAATGTCCGACTACTTATATCAGGGCACGATATTATCGTACCCCTACTGAATCAATTCGCTCTAAGCAATGGTAGGGGCATGGCATTGCCATGCCCTATTATCAATAAAAAGAACCAATCTACTAACATAACACGTTATAAAATTTTAGGTCGAACCACTGCCTTCTGCTATATCACCAAGGACTTCCGACCAATGTAAATGCACTCCAAAAATAAGGATTACTGAGTTCCTTATCCTCAATTCCGGCTAACGCTTCGGGTAAAGTAATCCTCAAATTGGGTGTGACTAATTCTCCATTTTCAATCTTGACTTCCCCTCGAATTAAAGCTAACTGTGCTTGGCGTAAGGCTTCCGCTTTGATTGGTGCTTTTTTCAATTGTTGATACAATTCAGTCATTAATCCCAGAGTGCCTTCATCACTCACATACCAGAGACTTCCTAGGGCGGATTTTACGCCAGCTTGTACCGCTAATCCGGTAAATCCTAACTCTGCTTCTGCATCCCCTAATGCGGTGCGACAAGCACTTAACACTAATAATTCTACGGGAGGATTATGGAATCCTAACTCGCGTAATTGGTCGAGTTGCAGTTTACTATCACCAAATTGGATATAGGAATTACTGGGTTTTCCGGGTTTAAATTCACCGTGAGTGGCTAAATGAACAATACCAAACGGTTGTTCAGCACGAGCGTCTTTCAGATTCTCTAGGGTAAAATCGTCGTTGAGAAAATATTTGCCTTCCCAGATGTTTTCGGTAATCGTGGGTAATTCTACAGGCACAGCAGGTAAGGGGTTTTGGTCAGTAAATTCAGAGGCTCCCATGGCTAAAACTTGCAGGTTTCTGATATCAACGTAGCGGGTGTCGGTGAGAGATAAGCTGGGCATTAAACCAATACTATAGCGTTCGATAATATAGCCATTTTCATCATGTAAGGCAGCTAGCGGTAAGGAACGTAATCCAGTATCGGTGACAAATGCCAGATTATCAATCTCTTGAGCTTGTAATTCGTTTTCCAGTGGCGCAATTAACCATTGATAGAGTTGTTGTGCAGCGGGAAGATGAGGACGAGGAATTCGGATATCTGTGATAGCGCGGCGGAATTGTTGGGTGACATTGAGAACCTTGGCGCGTGTGACGCCTTCGACTCGTTTGCGAATCGGTTGACCTTCGGCGGTGACTAATATTAATTCTAATTGATCATTGTCTTGAGCGGGTTGATTGGGAGATGAGGTGGGTTCTTGGGCTGAGGATAAACCAAAACGATTAAATTGCCACTGGTTGTCTGATGGTTTGGGTTCAGATTTGGTTTGATTGTCTGGAGTTGAGGAAGGTATCGTATTGGGGACAAAAACGACATAGATGATGGCAGGTTTAATTCCTGTCGTTTGTTCAATTGTCCCCAAGGAAGCTTTTGCTTGGGAAAAGGTGATAATAGGAATATCACTTAATCCCAGATACTCTTGGTATTCATGGGTAAAAAATTCCTCTAATTGTGCTACATCGGTATCAATTTCTAGCGCGGGGGGTTCTTGTTCTGGATTTAAAGTAGGTGTTTCTGATGGTTTGAGGAAATCAACAGAATTTATCAAAGGGGTAGTTTCAGGAGTTAATGGTTCAGATGGATTAATTGGTGGTTCAAATGGATTAGTTGGCGGTTCAGGTGGATTAGTTGGCGGTTCAGGTGGATTGATAGGTGAGTCAACACTAATAATCTGAATATTTCCCTCAGTGTGGGTGAAGAGAAAGGATTGGGAAGGAGTAATTCTAAAATTTCCGCTGCTAATGGTCTCGGCTATTCCATTACTGCTAGCATCACCGATGATAAACGGTATTTCTCCATTACCACCATGTCGGATAATAATATCACCGCTACCATTCCCGCCTGCGGTGGAGATACTTGCCTCTACACCATTTTGATCTGTAAATGTTCCTGTGGCGCGGAAAAATTGACCAGCGGTAATATCAACATGACCGCCTATCCCATTACTACCTCCTTGAGCATTAATGGAGGTGACTTGAATATCCCCGATAGAGTCAAGCAAGAGATTACCACCATTGCCGAGACTACCACTGGTATTAATTTGTCCGGTACTAATTTCGGTATTGGCTTGAATACGGATATTCCCACCATCAACTCCCTGTGTGTTCAGGTTCCCCGTGTTAATTGCTCCTGTCGTACTGGTGAGATTGATATCGCTATTCGTGGTAATATCACTGGTGGTGATGTCACCGCTACTGAGTAGATTGACTGTACCGTTAGCGGCAATTGAGCGGTTTAAAGTAATTCTGCCCCCACTAATACCATTATTTTCTACGCGGATATTTCCCCCAATTGGATTTCCCTCTACTGTAATATCACCACTGGCGTTATTGGTTAAACCTGTCCCAGTATTTAGCAGAAGAGTCGTATCACCTGTGCCAGAATTGAGAGTAACATCAGAGGCTATGACAATCTCAGCTATACCTGGGTCGCGGAGGGCATTCACTACGCCATTTGCTGCCGTTTCATTTGCTATCAGGGTTAAATTCCCGTTATCGGTAGTAATATCAGCATTGACGAAAATACTGCGACCTGCTTGATAGTTTAGTCCGCCTCCATTACCACTGGAATTATTGGTTACAATTGGACTGTTAATTATAATATCATTATTCGCTTGTAGAACTACATCTGTACCAGCGTTTAGGGTTTGCTGTAATGTGTTAGGGGTCAATGTCACAGTAACACTGGGGTAACTATCAAACTGGAACTGGACTGGATTTAACAGAGTTGGATTTATCGGTACAACCGTTACCCGACCACTACCTTCTCCTACAAAACTAACTAAAACTGTGCCATTCACTGAGTCTTCAACCACTTCATCTAAATCAGCATTGGCTGTGCGACCGATAAGGCTATTCTGGGGAGTGATAGTATTACTGCCATCGATTGTTTCCCCGGTGCTGCCATCACCCCAAGTGACTGCCCCTGCACTTCTTACTACCTCGTTATTCCAGTTTTCGCTTTTCACCAAGTAATTACCGTTTGTCAGTGCTACTACGCCACCAACGCCCACTTCGTCTGCAATTTGAGTCCCAACCAAACTATTGTCCGGTGTTACTGTACCTGTGATACCTGTGGTTCCATCACCCCAAGTGACTGCCCCCGCACTTGTCAACCCCCCGTTATTCCAGTTTTCGCTACTCACTACATAATTGCCATTAGTCAGCGCAACTACACCCCCATTGCCCACTTGGTCATCAGCTTGAGTACCAACCAAACTATTATTGGGTGTCACTGCCCCAGTAATACCGACGCTATCATCACCCCAAGTGACTGCCCCAGCCTGACTTGCACCCGTGTCCGGGTTGTTCCAAAAGCTGCTGCTTACCACATAATTGCCGTTGGTTAGGACGACTACATTCCCAATGCCCACTTGGTCATCAGTTTGAGTACCAACCAAACTATTGGTGGGTGTCACTTCCCCAGTAATACCCACGCTACCATCACCCCAAGTTACCGCCCCAGCATCAGTTGCCCCCGTGTCTGGGTTGTCCCAATTGGAGCTGCGTACCACATAATTGCCGTTGGTTAGGGCTACTACACCCCTATTGCCCACTGAGTCATCAGCTTGAGTACCAACCAAACTATTGCTGGTTGTCACTTCCCCAGTAATACCCACACTGCCATCACCCCAAGTTACCGCCCCAGCCTGACTTGCACCCGTGTCCGGGTTGTCCCAAAAGCTGCTGCTTACCACATAATTGCCGTTGGTTAGGGCTACTACACCATTAAAACCCACTCGGTCATCATTTTGAGTTCCAACCAAACTGTTGGTGGGTGTCACTGCCCCAGTAATACCCACACTACCATCACCCCAAGTGACTGCTCCAGCCTGACTTGCACCCGTGTCCGGGTTGTCCAAACTGGAGCTGCTAACCACATAATTGCCGTTGGTTAGGGCCACTACACCATCAAAACCCACTCGGTCATCATTTTGAGTACCGACTAAACTGTTGGTGGGTGTCACTGCCCCAGTAATACCCACACTACCATCACCCCAAGTTACCGCCCCAGCCTGACTTGCACCCGTGTCCGGGTTGTTCCATAGATTGCTGTGTACCACATAATTGCCGTTGGTTAGGATCGCTACACGCCCATTGCCCACTTCGTCATTAGCTTGAGTACCAACCAAACTATTGCTGGTTGTCACTTCCCCAGTAATACCGACGCTACCATCACCCCAAGTGACTGCTCCAGCCCGACTTGCACCCGTGTCCGGGTTGTTCCAATTGAGGCTGCGTACCACGTAATTGCCGTTGGTTAGGGCTACTACACCCCCGTTGCCCACTACGTCAAAGTCTTGAGTACCAACCAAACTATTGATGGGTGTCACTATCCCGGTGATACCTGTGCTGCCATTGCCCCAAGTTACCGCTCCAGCGCCAGATATCCCCCCGTTGTTCCAAAGGAAGCTGCCAACAACATAATTGCCGTTGGTTAGGGCTACTACACCAAAATTACCCACTTCGTCATCAACTTGAGAACCTGTTAACGTACTAATCAGCGCCCCTGTCTCGCCGTTATACAGATAAACCGCCCCAGCATTCTCAGCCCCAAAGTTATCCCCAGGCTTAGTCACCACCACATTCCCGGTACTCAAGGGTACAATATCCTCACCAAACCCTGTACCACCCCCTTCATTTGGGTCAATCAGGTCAAACTGCGGCAATCCCCCTTGACTATCATCAATAATGATATTTTTCGGGTCGAGTAACAGCGTTCCTGCTGCCCCATTCACCGCCCTCGCATCCACCACACCAGACATTGCCAAGGTGTCTTTCCCCGACACTTCCACTAACCCGCCATCCCCATAAACTGCACCCCCCCGCGCTTGAATCGTGCCTGCAAATTGGGTGAGTTGGTCTGACCAAACAATGACTTTACCCGCATTGCCCTCAATTACCGCATTTGCCCTGAGACTCGTGGCATGATTAACCAAGGTATTTTGGGCATTGACTATCCCCCCTTGCCCCCCTTCGTAAGGGGGGAAAATCGGACTCCCCCCTTTCAAAGGGGGGTTGGGGGGGATTCCCCCTTGATTCAAAGGAGTTCCCTGAAAATCCCCCCCAACTAAAATCTCTCCACCGCCATGATTCCCACTCCCATCCACATCAGCCGCCAATAACCGCACATCCTGAGCAAATAAATGCACAGAACCGCCCACATCTCCAGTTACATCCAACTTGCCAGAGGTAGTTAATACCGTCTCTTCTCCCCCATAAACCCGAATATTTCCCCCCTGTTCAGTACCCCTCGCCGAAGTAACCGCACTAGCCGTTTGAATCACCGTACCTGTATAATCAATCTGAATTTCCCCACCCTGACCATCACCACCATTGACACTGAGAATCCCACTATCTAACAAATTCTTCGTCTCAATCTGGATATTTCCCCCATTCTCCCCATCCGCCGTAACCTCCCCCTGGTTATACAGAACAGTTCCCACCAGATTCACCTGTCCCGCTTCGGGATTATCCACAGAAACCCGCCCCTGATTGCTAACTTGTCCCTCAGTTCCGGTTAACAACTGCGGTAAATCATTGAGCTGAATTGGCGTATCATTATCCTCTGGTGGGACAAACTCCAAACTTAATAGATGTCCTTTTTTACTCAGCCGGACTCGATTCTCACCCGGTACAGCAGCAATCGTAATCGTTCCTCCAGGTGCAGTGAGTTCTCCCTGATTGGTGACCCTTCCTCCCAGTAAGGTTAAAGCCTGACCCTGATTAACGGCTAAATTCCCTTCATTAACAATACTCCCCGATTGTTCTGAATCAAAAACAAACTCACTGGGAGTCCCGATTAAATCTGTATAGTTATTCTCACCCAAGGCATTAAACCAACCGTTATCACCAAATCCAATCCCAGTAGCCGTCGTCGCGGTAAAGTCACCGGGAACATTTAAACTAGCATTTGCCCCAAACACAAACCCGGCTGGATTCATTAAATATAAATTGGAGTCCCCACCCGTGACTTGAATTAACCCCTGAATAATCGAAACTTCACCCCCAACCACACGCCCTAAAATATTCTGAATCTGGGGATTAGAGATAAAATTAGCAATTTCGTTTGCTGAGAGTCCAAATTCCTCAAAACTATGAAAGAGATTCGCGCCATCTCCAGATAGACTTCCCCCTTGGATATTAAACTGGTTTCCCTCCTCGTCAATACTGGTTCCCGTACCATCATTAGCCGGGATGATGGGTTCTGCAACGGTGGGAGAACTAAGAATCAGGGCGGTGATGAGACAAAGACTGGCTTGAGTGATGGATATAAGTAAAGACAGCCAACTCAAGCGCCAGGGGGTAGATGTCATGGGCTTAATCCCAGATGCGATGCGCCAAAGTATACCCTAGTGTTCCTATGTTTTTACCCTCACGTAATAAAACGATAAAAAAATAAATAGGGTGAAAAATTATCCACTGATAACAGGGTTAACCAACTGTGAGTAGCTGCGTAAGTGATATCAGGGCACGATAATATCGTGCCCCTACTGAATCAATTCGCTCGCTTGCAATGGTAGGGGCATGGCATTGCCATGCCCTATGATCAACAACAAGAACAAATGTACTAACATAACACCAATAATTCTACCGGGGGATTACTGAATCCTAACGTTCCTATGTTTTGACCCTCACGTAATAAAACGATAAAAAAATAAATAGAGTGAAAAATTATCCACCGATAACAGGTTCAACCAACTGTGAGTGAAAAACGAATTCTCCTCTGGTATCGCAATGACTTGCGCCTACATGATCACGAACCCCTACACCAGGCGCTGCAGACAAAGGCGCAAATCGTTCCCCTCTACTGCTTTGACGATCGCGTCTTTGGTAAGACATCCTTTGGATTCCCCAAAACTGGGGCATTCCGCGCCCAATTCCTACTGGAAAGTGTAGCCGATTTGCGAGAGAATGTGCGATCGCGTGGAAGTGATTTGCTAGTGCGTCGGGGTTTACCAGAGACGGTGATTCCCGCTTTGGCAAAACAACTCGGTATTACTGAGGTTTACTTTCATCAGGAAGTTACCGCCGAAGAAGTAGCGGTAGAATCTGCACTCAAAAACGCCTTATCTGAAATTGACATAACTGTACAAACGTTCTGGGGAAGCACCCTCTACCATCCCGACGATTTACCCTTCAGTCTCTCAAAACTTCCTGAACTTTTCACTACCTTTCGCAAGCAGGTGGAGAAAAAATCCACAATTTACCCCCCCTTTCCCACTCCCAAACATTTACCGTCTCTTCCCTCTGTAGATGTTGGAAAATTACCCCAACTTGCTGATTTTGGACTAGAATCCCCTATATTTGACGAACGGGTAGTATTACAATTCAAAGGGGGAGAAACCGCCGGATTAGCCAGACTAAAAGACTATTTCTGGAAAAAAGACTGTCTCAAAGTTTATAAACAAACCCGCAATGGTATGTTGGGGGCAGATTACTCCTCTAAATTTTCTCCCTGGCTAGCATTAGGGTGTTTATCGCCGCGTTTTATTTATGAACAGGTTCAGCACTATGAACAGGAACGAGTCAAAAATGATTCAACCTACTGGTTAGTATTTGAGTTAATTTGGCGAGACTTTTTCCGATTTATTTGTGCTAAACATGGGAATCGAATCTTCCGCCAATCTGGGTTACAGGGTGTACCCATTCCCTGGAAAGAAGACTGGGAGCGTTTTACTCTTTGGCAGCAAGGAAAGACAGGCTTTCCTTTAGTTGATGCCAATATGCGGGAACTTGCCGCAACTGGATTTATGTCCAATCGGGGACGACAAAATGTTGCCAGTTTTCTCACCAAAAACTTAGGAATCAACTGGCAAATCGGTGCTGAATGGTTTGAATCGGTGCTGATTGACTACGATGTTTGTAGCAATTGGGGCAACTGGAATTATACAGCGGGAGTGGGTAATGATGCTCGTGGGTTTCGTTATTTCAATATTCAAAAACAGTCGAAAGATTATGACCCCCAAGGTTACTATGTTAAACATTGGCTACCCGAACTAGATTCCTTACCCGCCGCTAAAGTACACCAACCTTGGACATTAACCTCAGCCGAGCAAAAACAGTTTGGGGTAAGAATTGGCGTAGATTATCCTAATCCAGTTGTGGACTTAATGCAGTCGGTTAAAGCAAACGAGAACGTTTACAACGCCGCATTGAGCCGTTGATAACATTGCCGATTGGAGAGACTGCTTATCAACATTGTAGTGGCGTGGCACGGCTAAAATTGTAGGATAGATTGGGTTTGTAGTCTCAAAACCGGCGAAATCGGGGCGGGTTTAGTTTGGTTAGTGGTTTGAGCCAGAGCGTTATCGGTAAAACCCGCCCCTACACAATCCAAACTATCGGTCATAATTCGTTAGCCTAGAAGAAGGTCAGTTGTTGTCAATGTGAATCAGAGGATTACATATCCTGAGTGCAAATTCTTCTAGGATATATCAGGAGTGATGTAGCGGAGAACTAGATGGCTAATATTAAATTTGTCAAGGAAGACCAGGAAGTCATTGCAGCAGATGGGGCAAACTTACGTGAGAAAGCCCTGCAAAACAAGATTGACCTGTATACCTTCAAAGGAAAGTTGATGAACTGTGGAGGCTATGGTCAATGTGGTACCTGCATTGTTGAGGTTGTCGAAGGGATGGAAAATCTCTCACCTCGAACTGAGGTAGAACAGCGTAAACTAAAGAAAAAACCGGAGAGTTACCGATTAGCCTGCCAAGCCTTGGTCAATGGACCAGTCAGCGTGAAAACTAAGCCCTGAAGCGGCGGGAAGCAATGTTCCAGACGTTCCATGGCACTATGGCGAGCAGGGGGAGACTGTAGCTGATCAGTATTTGGAGTCAAGCTGCACGATTGGCAGAAGCCAATGATATTCTAAGAAGAGCGGTTCAAAACCAATTGTAGAGGCACTAGTTCAATGCAAGTTAATGATTTAGGGTTCGTTGCCAGTCTTTTGTTTGTGCTGGTTCCCACCGTTTTTTTGTTGATTCTGTATATCCAGACAGCTAGCCGAGAAAGTAATAAAAATCCTTAGCCTTAGCTGTCTACCTTCCGCCCATAAGCTCCCCGACTTCTTCAAGAAGTCGGGGAGCTGACACTCAATCTGGTGTGCGGGCTAACAACAGGGGACAATTCCCATACACCCGCACATAGTCCGACAGTGAGTAGTGAGTAGGGTGGGCATTGCCCACCAACCTTACGGAGCGTGCCATTTTACTCAATCCGGTGTGCGGGCTAATAGCACAGGACAATTCGCATACACCCGTACATAGTCCGACAGGGAAGTCCCCAGCAATCGGTCTAAATCAGGGAGAGACATAGCAATGGTGGGACGGCGTTCAGGAGAACCTAGGACTAACAAGTCCACATTCATCTCATCTGCCAAGCGGCAAATCTCTCGCCCCGCCTGACCCTTACTATTAATACATTTATAGGCAACGCCTTGCTTTTTCGCTTCCGCCGCCGCCGATGCCAAAACGGGATCGGTTTCAGGAGTGGTTATCGGTTCACCCGATGGCGTTTTTTGGTCGGGGTTGACGTGAACCAAATACAGTTGACCGCCTTTGACATCCCGAATCAGAGATAGCGCCAAATCTAAGCTTTGCTTAGCACTCTCCGATTTATTCATCGCCACCATGACTCGGTTAATCCGTTTGACGTAGATCTCGTCTTTCACCAATAACATGGGACGGGAGGACAATTGGAAGACATATTGGCTGACAGAGTTTTCCAGGATAGATTCCAACCGTTTGAGTCCTCTGGAACCCATAATGATCAGGTCAGATTGCTCTTCCTGCGCCACTTGTAGCACTACGTCTTTGGGATCTCCCTGTTTGAGCCGGGGCGTGATTTTATTGGGATCGATTTTGAGAGACTTAACCGCGTCTGCCAAAATCTTACCGCCCTCTTCCAGTTTGGCTGACATGGCTTCAGCACTAACTTGGGGTGTGACTACATGGAGAACCGTAACCGATGCTTGTTGCATGATCGGGATTTCGGTCAACATATTAAACATTTCTTCACATAATCCCCGACCGGCAACAGCAAGCAAAATTTTTTCAATCATGGTTTGAATCGTTTTAAGTGGTTAAGATGAGACTTTCGCCATTCCAGGAGAGCCGTAACTATATTAGGGTAAATTCCGCAAGCCCCGTAAGTAGTAGTTGTTTCCCTGACAAGGCATCAGTCCTCAGGGTTATCTGATTTGCTCCTTCTAAAAATAAGGATACTGGGGATCGGGATTTCAAAATTTGACAATTTGTCAACGACTGGAGGGAAGCAGGGTTGTAGGGGTAATACTGTTCGGTTAAGAGGAGCGGGGGGAGCTCTTGAAGCAGGGGAAGCAGGGGGAGAATAAATTAAATTAGAGCTTATCCGAGCAGTATTGGTTGTAGGGGCGGGTTTTACCCATAACGTTCTGAAGAAAACCCTTAACTTATGTAAACCCGCCCTTTCTTAAGCGTGCAGGGGAATTCCAGAGGTAGCAGGCTAGGTTTCTACATTCGTTAAGGTAGAACAGTTATGTATACATAGAGAAGAAATCTCCATGAACCTTTCAAGACTCTGGCAGGTAATTATTACAGTAGTATTAGTGCTGGGACTCTATATGCCCCCAGTGACGGCGGCTGAAACCCTTTCCCCTAGAACTGATAAGTTTAATGCTTTGGTGCAGGAATGTCTGGAACTCCAAGGTGAGACATCTCTCAATGCTTGTGATCAAGCCATTGAACTACATCCGGATGACGTGATTCCTTGGTATGGGCGTTCTCGCGTATTATCGACTTTAGGACAACAAGAACAAGCCAATCAGTCTTATGCCCGGATGCGGGTGATTCAAGCGTACTATAGTACGATCGCGCAACTGCTTGCCCAACGGGAACAGATTGAGTCGTTGATGCAAAATGAGGAGCAATTCTCTCAACTCGAAGCCGCGATTAACAGTGAGGATGTGGAGCAAGGGCAGTTAGAACAACTGCAACAGCTTAAACAACAGATTCTCACACTCCGGGACAATCCTAGCATCCTGGATGAAGAAATTGCTGATGCGATGCTTCAGGTACGCGATCGCTTGGCTGATATTATTGAGCAAATTTCTGCGACTGCATCATAACCGGGTGCAAGCTTTGCGGAATTTATGGGCGCAAGCCTTGCGGAATTTATGGGCGCAAGCTTTGCGGAATTTATGGGCGCAAGCCTTGCGCCCCTACAGGATCAAATACAAAAACGGACGACAAAATGGAGAGTTCGGCGACTTGTTGTTTGAACTCGCCAAGATCAACCGGATTATTCATCTTTATATTCAACTTGAGATAGATGAGGTTACTTTCAGTTTATAGAAAATTAGGGGGTGTATAGAAGTATTAAAGGATAAAGTAGATCTAATGAAATATCCGAAAAAAACTTGGCAACTCCTAGGATTTACGACAATCTATTCACTGGCACTGACCATTTTTCCCAAGGTTGCCAGTGCGAATCAACCACCATCTGTACAGCGTTCTGATGACTATCAGGTTGCCCAAATGACTGATTGCCGAGAGGTTGATGTTAATACAAGGCTGAATATACGACGACAGCCGGATGGGCAGGTTATTGGGACTTTGGAAGATGAACAAACCGTTAATATTATCGGTGAACCTGAAAATGGATGGGTGCAGATTGACGCCCCTGAGGATGGTTATATTGCGGCGAGATATTTAACCTATTGTACGGGTGCAGTACCCCCATCCCAACCTGTTACCCAAACCACGCCGACTACCTCAGGAAGTGGGCAGATTTCCACTGTACCCGGTAGCAACTGCCGTCAGGTGGTTTCGCCAAATCTATCGGTGCGATCGCAGCCGAATGGCGAAGTGATTGGTACATTGGATGAAAATCAGACGGTTTATATTGCCAACGAAGGGTACGATGGCTGGGTGCCCATTGAAAGACCCATCGATGGCTATGTGAATTCGGCAAATCTCGGCTACTGTTATCAGTAACCCCTTTTAACTCATTTAACGGCTTTTGAACTGTGAGTCAACCCTCTCAACAGCGGGACTTTCTCGCCAATACTCAACTCTGGCGAGGTTTGCCGGATGAGCAGTTAGACGCGATCGCGACCATTGCGATCGCTAAATCCTATCATAAAGGTGAGGTTATTTTTGTCGAAGGGGAGGAGGGTAGCGGATTCTTTGTGGTGAAATCCGGTAGAGTGAAAGTATTTAAGCTATCGGCAGAAGGGAAAGAACAGATATTAGAATTTTTTGGGGCGGGAGAACATTTTGCCGAAGTACCCGCCTTTGATGGTGAATGCTTTCCTGCATCGGCTACGGCTTTAGAGAAAACAGAATTATTATTTTTTGAGCGCACCACTTTTTTAGCCTTGCTGGCTCAACAGCCAAAGATAGCGATTAATATGTTAGCCATTTTTGCGCGACATTTGCGACGCTTTGCCCGATTAATTGAAGATTTATCGTTAAAGGAAGTTCCGGGGCGATTGGCGGCTTCTTTGCTCTATTTAAGCGAACGTTCTGAGCATTTAGAGCAAGTCGAATTAGATATTACCAAGACTCAACTAGCATCCTTATTAGGCACAATTCCTGAAACCTTATCACGGGTGTTTGCCAAGTTGAGCCAGGAAGAATTAATTTCGATAAATGGCTCTAGGATTCGCTTATTAAATCCAGAAGGGTTAAAGATTTTAGCCGAACGATAACTGATCGCGTCTGGATTGGTGACTGGGGAAGCAGGGGGAGCAATGTTCCAGACGTGCCATGGCACTATGGCGAGCAGGGGGAGCCATAGTACATTTACCCTGATAGCGGTGCAAGGGTATAAAAGGGTTTAGTTCCCTCGAAGGTGGTGAAGGGTCAAAACGTCCCCTACTCCCTTTCTACACCGTCGTTTCCTGGGGAACTTCACGGTAATAGCGATGATAATAATCATAAGAACTTGTAGTATAACTCTTCACTCTATTCGCCACCATTCCCAATAGTCGGGCATGAGAGGTTTTCAATCCAGATAATACCTGCATCAATACCGTCCGATCTGTTCTCCCCAATCCCACCACCATAACAATTCCATCGGTATGTGCCGCCAATAAGCGCCCATCAGCTAAACCTAACATCGGTGGTGTATCAAAAATAACTAAATCAAACATTTCTTGAAACGACTCAACTAAATGCTGCATCTTTTGAGAACAGAGGAGTCGAGTTGGATCAGGTGGAATTTGTCCAGCAGTTAACACAAACAGATTCTCTTCCAACGGCGATGGCTGAATCACATCTTTTACATTAATATCACTGGAAATAACATGACTTAATCCCCACACATTGGGTAAATCCGTCATCACATGCACCTGGGGACGCCGCAAATCCGCATCCACCAATAATACCCGTTGTCCCATCGCAGCGGCGGCTTGTGCCATAAATGTCGCTGTTGTGGATTTGCCATCAGCCGGAACCGCCGAACTAATCACCACCGAACGAATCGGCACATCGGGACTAATAAACTGAAGATTAGCTTGAAGCGAACGAAATGCCTCTAAAAATGGAGAAGCGTGATAGCGATAAGCGGATTTATTCAGAGGAGATGGCAACAACGAAGCTTCCGGTTGCCTAGCTGTTTTAGTGGGTTTACTCTGTTTCTTCAGAGGCTTATGAAAAGGAATTGTGCCCAAAACCGCTAACCCTGTCTTTTCCTTTAACTCCTCAGCTGAGTGAAACACCTTATCCAACTTTTCGGCTAAAAACCCCGCCCCAGCACCTGCTAACAATCCAGCCACTGCCCCTAACGCTATACCGTGCGGGATGTTGGGTGAAATTGGCACTTGCGGCTGTTGAGGTTCGGCAATAAGTTGCCAAGGTAATGTCTTTTGCGCCGCTTCAATTTGTAGCGTCTCTCGCACTGCCAAAAAGCGGTTTAAACTCTCAGTTGCGACTTTCAACTCCCGTTGTAAATCCGTATACTGGCGGGCAATGACTGCCAACTGCTTGAGCTGCTGACTCATCAACTGTTCAGCTTTCGCGATCGCACCTGAGCGCACTTCTAACATATTAATTTGGTTTGTCGTCTCTACAAGTTGCTGAGTCAGTGTCGAACGCAGGGAACTTGGTGATGCCAGAGATGCCGGATTTTCTGGTACGGCGGCGGTGTTTGTCCCCAAGACGGTTCTCGCTTCCTGACTCAGCAGGGGAAGTAAATTTTGTTGCTTGGACCGCAGCGTTTGAATGGTTGGACTCTCTTCGGTAAACCGCGCCGACTCGCTCGCAATTTGACTTTCAATTTCCGTCAACTGATTCAGCAACTGCTGATAACGGGGGGCTTCTGAGAGGGCAGAAGCCGCGATTGCTTGTTCTGGGGATAGTCCTAATTCTCCTAACTGACTTTGAAGTTGCAGCGCCAAGGTGCGGGCTTCATCCAATTTAGTTTGGGTGTTTTGACGTTCTTGGACAATCGCGCTAACTCGACTGGTCAATAGTTGACCCTGACTATCAGGCTCAACTAAAGTATAATTTTGGCGAAATCGTTGTAGCTTTTGCTGAAGCGTATCCACCCGATCCTGAAGTTTCGGCAGTTGTTCTTCGACAAACTCAATCCCCTGTCGCGTACTCGTCTGCTGTTCAGAGAGCGAGTAGTTCACATACCCTTGAGCAATTTGCTCTAAAATAAACTGAATTTTTTCCGGGTCAGAATCTTGATAGCGTACCTCTAAAATTTTAGTTTCTTGTAACTGATTAATTGCCAATTTTTGGCGAAGCGTATTATATTCAATATCGGGATAGCGAGACTGAATTTGTTCGACAATCGGAGCCATCACTTGAGGACTCCACAGCACCTGAATCTGTGTTTCGTAGTCTACATTGTTAGTTTGAACCCCAGCCGATTGATTCAGGGATTCATTAATCTGTTCTAACTGATTTTCACCGGAAACTGACCCAACTAATAACTGAAACTTGCCTTCGTAGTTGGGCGTCTGCTGCAAGACTTTGGTGACAATTCCCGATGTCACCGCGATCGCCACGCCAGCGATAACAAATGCTCGTCGCCGCGCTACCGCCAGAATCTGACGCAAATCCAGCTTGTCGTCCTCGGTGTCGGCTAACTCATACAGGGAGAGGCTGGACAATTCTGGCGGTAGGTGTCCATTATGATGGGATAATAACGACTGATACTCTCCATTTGAACCCATAATTCAGTTAAACGTTGGTGTTTCTAACACTGACTTACTTGAGTTAGCGATTAGATCCCTTGTCCCAGAGGAGGTGGGGATGCACGACTGTTGAACCTGATTGAAAAGCTAATTAAACTCCTGGCGACAGGAGTAGAACAACTTTTTTCAGGGTTCTGGTGTACGCTGGTCATGATGACTACCTACAAATACAGCGCTAGTGCGCTGAATCAGGATCATCCTTACAAAGGTCAGGGTGTAGGCGCGTTTGGCTGGCTCATCTCATCAACCGCTGCGGTAGAGGGGGAGTTCGATGCCGACAAATCGCTCAAATCTATCCCAGAATACTGGAAATTTTCATCAAGATGTGGTGATGCGGAACGGAGCGCGATCACCTAAATTAGATCAATGATAAGCTATTAATTCTGAACGCAATCTAAATTCAGGCGAAATTATTCATTTTTGTTTTATAATTTTAACACCTAATATATATATACATATATATATGTGTTGATTTTGGGGTAAATAAGACTTTGGATAATTTGTAATATTGAGTTGAGTTAACATCCGGATAGAAGCAAGTGAATGTGTAAAGGTTAGTGAAAATTAACATCTGTCTAAGCACCCCATTCAGTAACACAGTAACATGAGCAATAGCGAGACTCCCCTTCGGCATAGTAAACCTCTCCGGTTATCGATTTTGACTCAATTTTACCCCCCTGATTATGCAGCAACCGGACAGCTTATCGAAGAACTTGCCGTTGAGTTGGGAAAACAAGGTTTGTTTGTGCGAGTATTTACTGGACAGCCCGGTTATGCCTTTCACAGCCACTCAGCACCAGCACGGGAGTATTTCCAGCAGCTTGTGATTCAGCGATCGCGGGCGACTCGGATTTGGTCGAAGCGTATTCGCGGCAAAGCGCTGAATGGACTCATCTTTTGTCTGCGGGCGGGACTTCATTTACTCAAAACCAGTAGTCGCGGGGATGTACTCTTGTTAACCACAGCTCCTCCATTTTTACCGATTCTGGGGTATTTTGCCAACAAGATATTTGGAATTCCCTATGTTTGTTTGATCTACGATTTATATCCGGATGTTGCCGTAGAACTCAACGTTTTTTCCCGTCGCCACTGGTTAGTTAAACTCTGGAATAGGGTGAACTGCCATATATGGAAACAGGCGCAACAAATTGTAGTGTTGAGTCCTTCGATGAAAAATCGCGTCGCCGACAAATGTCCCCAATTGAAAGAGAAAATTACCGTTATTCATAATTGGGCAGATGCCAATTGGATTGTACCGATTGCCAAACAGGATAACTGGTTTGCTCAGACGTTCAATCTGGTCGATCGGTTTACGGTGCTGTATTCTGGGAACATGGGTCGCTGTCATGATGTGGAGACTATTTTAGAAGCGGCTCAACTGTTACAACATGACTCAATTCTGTTTGTTTTCATTGGCAATGGCGCTAAACGGGAAGCCTTTGAAGCCCGAACTCGTCAGCTTGGTTTAACGAATTGCCGCTTTTTACCCTATCAGGATAAACAAAATCTACCCTATTCTCTCACTGCAGGCGATTTATCCTTGGTCAGTATTAGTCCAGGGATGGAAGGTGTCGTCGCCCCTAGCAAACTTTACGCCGCCTTAGCCGCAGGGCGTCCAATCGCCGCGATTTGTGAGTCCCAGTCTTATTTACAGGCGCTGATTGCGGAGGCTGAATGTGGTGCGGCTTTCAGTAATGGTGATGCGATGGGTTTGGCAGACTTTATTCGCCGCTTGTCCACAGATGAATTGTTAGTCAAGCGTATGGGTGAAGCCGGTCGCCGATATTTACAATCTAATTTTACCCCGGATCGGATTGCACGAGAGTATTACAAGTTATTGCACCAGTCTATCGTATCAGATTTTGCACCAAGCCTCAATGGAAGGAATGGGAGAAAAGGGCGTGAAACCAATACATTGCAGGAACAATAGTCTGTCCGGGGTGTAGGCTGTCGGAATAATTGATACTAAATCTAGGTTGACTCCCCCCCTTGATAATCTAGTCCGCCTACGCGGACTTTGTTTGTGTAGCAGCGACTTCCTCCTCGCCATGGTAAAGAGGCGGTTACTAGAGTTTATTCCTTGTGGCTGCGTTATTGAAATTTTTTTCAATGAGACGAATAGAGAGCAGGATTTCTGCCAGGGTTCGCTGGAAAGCATAATACCAGCCATGCCAGCCATCTAGAATGCCTTTGTTGAGGATCAGGCAATAGAATAGGATGACGAAGGGGGCGAGGATTTTTTGCCGCCGGATGCGATCGCCGAAGCTGAGTTCGTTAGGAGGGGTTTCCAGGATTTTCTGGTTTTCAATGACCATGTAGCGATCTTGCGCCCACAACCAGCGGCTTAGAGGTTTGCGATCGTCGTGGTAAATATAGGAGTTGAGTGTACCTGAGTTGCCTCTGACGTGAAGTAGCTGGGTATGTCCGTCATCAAGATAGATAGATTTTTCGCGTCGGAATAGAACTTGTCGAGGCGGAAGCAATGTTCCGCGCAGTGGCTTGCCAAATACGCAATATTTGAACCGGACGAAGTAGCCATCTATGGGAGAATTGTTGGCAAGAGACGCAAGTTCAGCAATCAGTTCGTCGGTGAGGACATAATCGGCATCGAGGGAGAGTATCCATTCCGTTTTCACTTGTGCCAAGCCGTAGTTCCACTGGTTGTGATGGGTGTCAAACTGCCGCTGAAAGACTTGGGTTTGCGGATAGGATTTTACAATGTCCAGGGTTTCATCGGTACTGTAGCTGTCGATAACGACGATTTGCTTTGCCCAAGTGAGTTTTGCCAGAGTGCGATTGATATTAGGGGCTTCATTAAAGGTAAGGATAAGAGGAGTAATTTTTTCTAGCATATCTGTTTATTTACGAACTTCAACCACCATGACGGAGCCTAAAAGTGAGGGAAAATACCGACTCAAAGCCGCAAATGGTTGTCGGCGCTCTGCTCCATGAAAAGCAAAATTTTTATGGAATCCGCAATGGTCTAAAAAGCGTCTAATTTCAGCTTTGTTGAAATATCGAATGTGCTGCCATTCCCAAATGGGAATTTTATGTCCCTCTGTTCTTCTGGGTACACCCATGAGTAAATAGTAGAGGCGGTTGACAATCCAACCATGATTAGGAGTACTCAGAACAAGTCGTCCGCCCGGTTTTAGTATTCTATGAATTTCCCTGGCAACCTTTTCGGGGAAAAATAGATGTTCGATATTATCTCCCCAAAATACTTCATCAAAAAAATTATCTTCGTAATTATAGGGGATATCTTCAATGTCTTTCTGGATGGCGCTGACACCAAGTTTGATGAGTTTGTCTACGCCAGCCTCATTCCATTCCAAGGCATAGACTTCGTAGCCATTTTCCATGAAAAAATTGCTGACTGTACCGCGACCAGCACCTATATCTAATAAGCGTTTACCATAACATTGTTGATAAATTTGCTTCAATAGTTTATTTCTTTCATAGCTCTCAAATTCACCAGATATATCAGATGAGTAGTCGGTGTAAACTTTTTCGTAAAACTCTTGAATCTTATCTTTTTGCATGGTTATCTCAGAGTTATCCTTATTTGAGTAATTCTTCAAATTCAGCCAAATAGAGTTTGGCAATGTTTTCGTAACTAAAACAAGTAGCATTTTGTGAAGCCTGGATAGCCATTTCGCCAGTTGCTTTATGATTAAGTAGTGCTGAAGTCAAAGTGGATGAGAGGGTTTTAGCCGCATTAGGGCTACGGTGATCGAAAAAGTATCCGGTTTTACCTTCTTCAATGAAGTCTCTAAAGCAGTCCAGATTAGAGACTATAGGCACTAAACCCGTAGCCATTGCTTCTAAAGGAGCCACCCCAAACGATTCTCCTTTCTCAGCTAGTGATGGATAACAAAATAGATCGGCAGTGCGGTAGGCTTCAGCTAATTTTTTGCCCTCAAATATCGGTTCGGAGAACTCAACAGGTAATTCTTGAGCTTTGATTTTTAAGCTATGCAGATAATCTTCTCCACCACCACCTTGATTCTGCCTGGACGGACCAAGAATCCGCAATTTTACATCAGGAAACTGTTGGCATAAGATGGCAAAAGCATCTAGCAAGAGGTGAATGCCTTTTTCTGGGTGGATTCTACCTGCATACAGGATAGTTTTATCCTTCCTAGTCGGACGTGGTGAAACAGGTGGATAGAACACGCTAGTGTCGATTGGATTAGGAATAACCCGAAGCCGAGAATTAGCAGTTGGATATTGTTTAGCAATGGCTTCTTGAATGGCTTTAGATGGAGCCACAAATCGGTCGGCGCCAGCGTATAGATGATATTGTCCCTTAGGAAATCGAGCGGCATTAATTACGACTCGACCTGCATCAGGACGTAGTGTAGATGCGAAGACAGGTAACCAAAAATCATTGATGACTAAAATGTCGGCACGAGGTAACACTAGCAAGACTAATAAAGCATAAGCCAAGTCTTTAAGCAAATCCCAAGCAATTGAGCGACTTTGAGGAAATCCACTATACCTGAAATACTTCACACCATTAAGAATCTCTTGTTGAGGCTGACTGGGGTAGGAGCGGCATACTATAGTTACTTGATGACCCATAGCCACAAATTGTTCAGCCAAACCTTGCCAGAGACGCGGTACTGCTCCTCCTTGTAATGTCGGAACCGGAAACCAAGGACCTGTAACGATAGAAATTTTCATCTTAGACCCTCAGCAAGAAACGTCAAACTGAATACAACTAGGAGGAACACCATGACCCAAAATCCAGTGGTAAACGCTTAACATCTCCTTAGATATAGAATCCCAAGAGTATTTAGTTTCCACTAAATTTCGACCTTTTAACCCCATGACTTGGCGTTCTTGAGAAGACAATTGCATTCCTTCAGCTAAGGCACGAGCTAGTGCTTCTTGGTTGTTATCTATCCACCAGCCGCATTCATAGGTGGATAAATCCTGCCAAGGTGCGTTCTTAGTCGTGACTACTGGAATGGCATGAGCTAGTGCTTCTGCTACAGCAATGCCAAAGTTTTCTGAATGAGTTGGTAAAACAAATAGGTCAGCGTTTCCTAGAGCAGCTGCTTTTTTTTCTCCAGAAACCATTCCGGTAAAAGTAACTCGCTTCTCTAGGCTTAACTCTACTGTCATAGACTCTAGTTTCCTTTGATAGCCAATCTGATCTGGACCAGCAATCACAAGATGCCATTCAGGAAAGTTAGCCGCTAAGTTATGCCAAACTTTAAGTAAGTTTTCTAAGCCTTTTTTAGGATGAATACGGGACAAAAAAAGTAGCCATTTTTGAGCAGATAATTCCGGAAATAGTTGTGTCAATATTTCTCGATTTGTTTGTTCGTATAGATCCGGACAATAGACTCCATTGCGAATTAAAGCAATCGGCTGTTCAAATCCAAGCCGACGAATAGAAGTTACTTCTTCCCAGGAAGTGGCATGAAAAGCTGTCGCATTTTTCAAGTTTTCTTGTTCGTACAAAACCCATGCCAACCATTTTTTTGTTCGGCTGCGCTTCAATGACCACGACTCAATCATGCCTCTGGGAGAAATTACCAATGGCAGATGATTTATCACGGCTGCTTTACGGGCATAAAGATTGGGAAACATCCACAAGCCGTGGTTGTGAATTAAATCCAATTGGGTTGAGGCTAATTGACACAGAGCATGGCTAGCCTTAGGCTGAAATCCTCGTAGATACCTGGTGAGTTGAGTGGCAGGATAGCTGTGTAACTTGGCATCTACTGCTGGAATTTGGCGACCTTGTTGTTGATAGTCAAGTGTAAGTAGATGGGAGAATACTCCTTGTCCAGCAAGGGCTTGAGCTAAGCTAGTGACGGATAAAGCTGAACCCCCTGTAGATTCATTGATGCTTGCCACGACATGACAAACTCGCGGTTGGGTTACTGCCGTTTCTGGTGTTGATAGAGGGGTGTGTGGAAGTTGTTTAAAAGTCACGGGAATCCCAGCAGAGGTAAAAAAAGCGATATGCCAGCTCTAGTGGCTAGCTGAACCACTTCTTAATTCAGAATCTCTACGAGGAATCAGGACAAAAATATTCCAATTTAATAATTTATAATTAGAGAAATAATCAAGCAATTCTTATGAATTGCACGAAATAAAAATATCGGAATGACTTTGGATTAATTCGACAAGCTTATGCTTGAAGCGGTCAAATCCAAACCTGTCGATAACCGCCTGACGTAGTGCTTCAGGTTGATACATTAGTGGATTGGGGTAAGTTCCCTGTAATATCTGGATGAGAGTCTGTGCGATCGCGTCCACATCATCGGGATCGACCAAAGCTCCCAACTCACCATGACAGAGAGCATCAATCGCCCCATCCTGATTACCTCCTAACGTAGGTTTGCCGCAGGCTAAAGCTTCTAAGTAGACAATGCCAAATCCTTCACGCTTGCTAGGCATTGCAAAAACGTCAGAAAGATTGTGATAGTCGCTAAGCTGTTCGTCTGGTATAAATCCTGCCAGTGTCACGCAATCTTGCAAATTCAATTGAGCGATTAACTGCTCAATTCTTGGTTGGTCTTTTCCCTTACCAACAATGATGTAGTGAACGTCGGGGAGAGTCTGGCGGATTTGTGGAAGTGCTTCTAAAATACGGTCGTATCCTTTATATCGCTTGGCTTCGGCGAGTCGTGAAACTGTCAGAATAACAGGTTGTTCGGGTTTGAGGTTGTATCGTTTCAGCAAATAAACAGGTTTTGAGGCAATCTGAAAGCGACTGGGATCGAACGTGCAGGGTAACAAAGAAATTTTGCTGGGATCGAGATTTTGTTCTTTGATCAGGCGATCGCGGGTGTAACTGCTGATTGAAAGGATGCGATCAGCATGGTGTAGCGCTCTTCGTAAGTCTGGACGCTGAATATTCCAGGCTTCTATGCCATAGGCAATAGTCCAGTAAGAAATACCTGTGACGCATTTGAGCCAGTAGGCGGCGGGGGTAAAATTCAAATGAGCAGCGATCACTAAATTTGGTCGTTTCCAGAGTCCTTGTCCGATCACTTGGAGAGCAAATGCCTGAGTTCGCAAGGATAAGGGTAGGTTACCCGCAAAGTGAAAGCGGGTGTTAACTGAAAGAGAAAATTCTGAGGAGACGCGAGTATCGTGCTTGAGAAAGATATCGTATCTATGATCTGGACAAACGCACTGTAAGGCATCTAACAAAACTGCTAGGTAGGTTTGAATACCTCCTTTAAACTCAAAAATATTCGGAAACCAAAGGTGTAGGCGAGTCTGATTGGCAAGGGCTGGCATTTTGCACAAAACACAGGATAACGTTTACTGTTGGTGATGAACTAATGGTTTGGGCTAAGTACGTCAAGATAGACTAGGATTATCTAATGATAAGTAATGATCGGCAGTTTTTATGAACATTCCTAATTCAAATCATTCAGAATTTTATTGTCCCGCTTCATATCTATAACATTTTTAATTCTATAAGCTTTCATGAAGACAAAAGTAATCGCCACTAAAACAATACTGGATTGAAAAAGCGCAGCGAAGTAGACGCCAGCACTCCATTCCGTTTTGACAGCACAACTGATCAACACAACAGCAAAAAGGGAACGAGAGGAGATGAGAGGTGTATGCATACTCCAGCTCGTCGCTTTTCCATAAAATGCACCTAAAACAATTGCCAATCCGGTGCAGCCGAAAAGACCGAAATTGGCATAAGCCTCGGCTAGCAAACCCCAGCCAATTGTAGTTGTCAAAGTTGCCTCATGAGTTTGCAGACCGTAATGAATACTTAATATATAAGTGCCTTCGTGGCTGCGAATCTTATTGGGATTTAAAAAACGGGGAATAACTAACTGAGGCAGAATTGTATAAGTTTTTCCTTGTAAATAGGTTACAGTTTCCGGAGTCTTGCTCTGAGCCAATAGTAGCATATGAATTACACTAATTCTTTCTAGGGATGAGGATCTGTCCTCTGATTGAGTCCTTCTTCCTGATTGATTGATTACCCTTTGATTTTTATAATAGTCGAGTGAATAACCTACCCATTCGGCATACCAAGCTGGATACTCCCAGGGTTGTACAAAGTGATTTTGAGAGCCAAACCAGTATTTTGCTCGCATATCGGCTTTGCCAGAGTGCAGCAAAGATAAACAAGTTACAACTATAATTATTGGTAATACAGGCAATCGCTGGCTGCCCAAGATAAAAGCAACTGTCGCTATTATAAAAATTGAAGCAGCGCTGAATAAAAGTAGAGAAGCAGCAGTTGTAATCATATATGCTGCTAACAAAGAAAAGAATATTCGAGTCACTTGCTTTGAAAATTTTCCGGCACCAGCCTGAAAAGACAAAGTGAAAATAGCTAATACGTTAAGTCCTAGTATGACGCTACGAATTAAAGAAAATAGTCCTCCATCAATAAAAAACCATCCCCCCAGTGAGTACATATTAAAGAACACACCAGCCGCAAGAATAAACAAGAAAAATTTATCACTGCTTTGCTCGTTAAAGGCTCGATAAGATTGCGGCAAAGGAGGAGGCGTTTTGACAAAACTAAACCAGATCAAGGTAGCTAATCCCAGACAAACTACTACTGTGATGCTGGCAAATAAATGAGCTTCTGGCGGGTAAACGATAACCTTGGGATGTTTGCTGACTAAAGGAATAGCGTAAGTCCCAATATGAGTCAGTGCGAAAATTGGAAATATTGGTAGTCCTAATGCTTTTCCCGAACACCACAAATAAGCAGGTAATAAGGCAAAAAATAAAATTATAATAGCACATAAAATGCTAACCAGTGATCTGGTTTTTAGGGTGTAAAACTCAAAAATACATATAAGCGTTACGATGATCCAAAATGCTTGAAGTAATCGTCGCCGTTGTTGGCGGACAACTCTCGGATTATTGAACAGCAATTGGGCAACTATGTTTGGGTGGCTAGTCATAATTTATTCACGGTTTTGTTCACCGTCAGACACCGATCAAATATGGTAATGGTGGGTTAATATAGCAATCCTATTTGAGTTGTGACAGGTGATAAGCTTGAAACTTAGGTATAGCAAGGCTCACAGTTTTGAAAATTGCCGCAACCTATTTAGGATTGCTATATTGCCGACTGTATCGGCTTAGAACTCTGACCTGTTGGTTTCAGATTGATACCCTTTCAAAGTAAACAACTTACTTTGAAAGTTGACTTTTTTTGCTTTCATCCACTAATTCCTTTATTTTGAATAGTAATGGTGAAAAAACAGTTTCATAATTAAATTTTTCTTCAAAAGCTTTACGGGCGGCTAAACACATCTTTCTATAATTTTCAAAATCGCTCAGGATATCCTGAACAGCAGATGCAATTGAATGAGAATTATCAGGATCAGCGAAACGAACCCAAGATTCATTCTCAAGATATTTTCTGTGATTCTCAAAATCACTAATTATCACAGGTAATCCACAAGCAGCATATTCATATACCTTATTAGATGCTGTTGCCATAGTTTGATTGTTCAAGCTTATTTTTTTATATAAACACACCCCTACAGAAGCATTCAAAGTATGTGATTGAATTTCAGCATAAGGTACAGGTCTAAAATAATCTACACGATCAGCTACATCTTGTTTAATAGCAAGTTTTCTCATTAATAACAGTTCCTTTTCTCGAAGCACCCCGATCAATTTCAGTGTTATATTTTTGTTTAAATAATTCAAGCTTTTAATTAAATCTAGCATTGAATTTTTCTCAGAAATAGAACCTTGAAGTAAGACTTCTTTTTTTTTAAATCGCTCAGAAATTAAATTTTCAAACATTTTATTAGGCAGTTGTTTAAAAAAGCTTTTCCTGGGAAAATTTGGTACTATGTTAGGATGATTTTTAAAATTGCTAACTTGCTTAAAAAACAAGGCTCTTTCTTGAGAAGGAAATACAACAATAGCTGCTTTATTGGCAATGTTTCGTTCTATTTTTTGTACCCATCCTGATAATGAAATAAGAGGAAATAAATGTTCGTTAATATCGTGATTATGATAGATCATAGGAATTGATGGTGATACCACTACTCGGCTAAGGTAGGCAGCAGCATAGCCAAAAGCATCATAAGCATAAATGAGAGATACATCTTTTAGAATGTGACTTGCGTGGACAACAAAATTAGTATATTCCAAAAACTTCGCCCAAGGTGATGCGCTTTCTTTTTCTTCTACTGATGTATACTGTCCAAGACGATAGACTCTAACATTAGAAGGATATTGCCAATGACTAAGATTTTGATTTCGGCAAATTAAAACTATATCGAAATATTCAGCGAGGAGATGAACTGCGTTAATGGTTGGAGGATAATAGTCAGGATTTGAGTAGAAAACTATTCCAATTTTATTTTTTATCATAGTTATATACTATTAGGACTGTTCCAGTCCAGACATTTGTTGCTTTATAAAAATTCTTGACATACATTACGATTCAGCCTCCATTTTTTCAAATTTTAGTTGTGTATAAAGACGACCAATTTCTGTGACTCGCGCACTGATGGTGTATCTGAGTGCCTTTTTGTAACCCGCCTCAGCGATAGATTGAATTAAATTGGGATTTTGCAAAAGATACTCAACTTTCTGATTCAACTCATCCGGACTAGAGAAATAAATGGCTTCTCGATCTTCTTTAAACAACTTTAGAAGCTCTTGAGATCGTTCACTCAGCATCAGAGTCTCCGTAGCTGGAATTTCAAAGGTTCTAATATTATGACCCATCTCATTTTGAGGTCGCAAAATATTTAACCCAATTCTTGCAGAACCTAAAATCTCTGGTATTTCTGCATAGGCACACATTCCTTTACAGAAACTCTTCAGAGAAGTTTCCTGGCAATGGGTTATCCAATAATCAGAACCCCAAATTCCTAAATGATACTGACAGATAGCTTTTAAATATTGTTCTCTTTTTCGACTAGAATCCCAATTACCAATAAAAGCTACATCATAAATTTGGTTGTATTTTTTTTTGGATAGTGATACTTAATGTCACTACAAAATGAATGAAAAAAAGCTTTTTTACCACTTTTCTCAGTCAGTCTGTTCGCTAATTCTTGACTCCAAATAAAGACAGCATCCCACAAATGTAGCCCTCCTCGTACCCAATAATTACTATGGGTATGATGTTGGTCTAGAGGATTATCGGTAAAAAATACGAAGACTAAACCATATCGTTGTAATGCTTGAATTGTGTTGGGGTCAACTAAAAGAGGGGCAACAACAAAAGTTAATTCAGGCTTAAATTTATTTGCTATATCAATTAATTTTTGATTCGCTATCTGGGCTAACCATTGCCATGCAATTCGCCAAGCTACTTTTTTTACGAAAGGATTTGAGGACAAATTCGGTCTAGCCTCTTGCCAAGTAAAATATTTAACCTCACAGCCAATATTAGAAAACCCTCGACCATAGACTTCTTCGGTTCGTCCTAATTCTAACCTCTCTCCAACAATTAAAATTTTTTGCATTTAAATATCCAGAATAGTACAATAATTTAATGCTTGTTTTAGTCCTTGCAAGTTATCTTTAAAACTCCAATATCTAATGAATTTAAAACTCATCTCTCCAGCTACTTTATAATTCGCGATCGCCCAGCGTATAGCCTCAGCTAAAGCGTCAACATCCTCCACAGGGAAAGACTTTCCATTTTGTCCATCTACAACTAAATCAGCAGCACTACCCACCCGATTGCTAACGACTACGGCTTTTCCTGCATTCATCACCTCATTCACCGCTAATCCCCAAGGTTCAAAGCTCGAAGGTAAAACAAAAACATCACTCAGATCGTATATACTGGGCATCTGAGACTGATTCCGGAACCCTAGAAAGCGAATGGAGTTCCAACCTGTTACCTTAGCTTCTGCTTCGAGTTGCGCTCGCAAAGCTCCATCACCCACAAACAGTAAATACGGATCGGGTTCCCGCACCCCATCAGGTGACAGCAAACGATAAGCCGCTAGTAAATCTTGCGGTCGCTTGACTGGGATAAGTTTTGCAGCATATAAAATAATTAGTCTGCCCGGTTGCAAGCTAAGAGATTGACGTAACTCCTCTCGATGTATCTGAGCCTGCATTGCTCGTTTTTGGAAGTAATCGTTATCAACGGTGTAGGGCATGGAAAATAGTTTCTCATCACTAATTCTGTAGCTTTTATAGAATTGGTAATTGAGTTTTCCTACATAAAGAAAACCTTGTACTTTTTCAAATACCCAGTTTAGAAAAGCTTTTTTAGCCAACTGCTTGAGAGGCGGCATCGGTTCTTGTAATCCATTTGCCTCTCCTCGAATCAACACAGGAATACCTAGTTTGTTTGCGTCCAAAATCGCTTGCAAGCTGCCAATCCACATCCATCCATGCACCCAAATTGCATCAAATTGACCTTGCTTAAGCTGTTTGGTAATATCAGTGGCAATGGGTTGCTGGAGGATACTTTTCCATTGCTTGCTACCCCAGCAATTCAAAAATTGGTGGTCGTAACCTGCCGTTAAAGGAACATCCCATTCAACCCGTAGTCCAAAACCTCGATCTTGATAAGACGTTAACGAAAAATTACTGTAAAAAAATACCTTAAGATCAATATCTGGATCTGCTGCAATCAGACGCAACAAGGGTGCTTGATACTGAATGGGGTGAGAAACAAAATAGGCGAGACTTAACATAAGATCGACTCATTAACAAACACAATATTCAGCACCCCACTACTTCAAGACCTGACATGGCGATAGAGAGTCATCATTTTCTCTGCAACGATTTGCATTGTATCGGGCGGATGAATCCCTGCTTCTAGCCGTAGTCGTAAATCTCTGTCCCGGCAGAGTCTTTGTAATTCTCGATACCATGCTTCAATTGAGTTGGGTTCCACGAGTAAACCATTCACCTTATGCTCTACTCGTTCCGCAATCCCACCGAGGTGGGAACCGATTACGGGAATACCCGCAGCAAAGGCTTCTAAAACAACCATTGGTCCTGTTTCCAACCATTGGGAAGGAACAGCCAGCAGATCGTAGTCTGCTAATATCTTCACAACTTCGTTAGCCGGAACCGGACACTTGAAATGGATTCGTGGGTCTTTTTGGGCTAAATGATGTAATTGTTTGGCATAGGTATTACTGATTCCACCTTGAGAAACACCATAAATATCCAATTGGACTGGAAGTTGAGAGTCAGACAGCAAGGCTTTGATCAGGATGTCTACTCCTTTAATCGGGTCAAGCCGACCGAGAAAGGCGATTTTTAAGATTGTTTCTGAAACGTCTTTACTATTATCCTCTCTCCACTCTGCCTGAGTAAAGGATTGAGCATGACAAAGTCCCTGACGAATGACGGTGATTTTTGCTGGGGGTACATGATTCCGAACCAGGACATCTTTGACCCAGTTGGACACCGCCACAATGGAATCGGCTTCTGACATCAACGTGTCAAACGCGGCATGGCGGTAACGGATTAACTCCGTCATGCGGAGGGCTGTCCAAAATCCACCACTTAGGCTGATCATCCCTGCTAATTGCCCAACTAGGGGAGACAGACTACCAACTAAATTAGCACTGATTGGATTCAAACCCAGACCTTGTAACGTACATCTGGCACAAGTATGCAAATCCAGCTTGCCATCACAAACCTGTGTCCCCCCACGCATCAATGTCCCTCGCTGACAACTCACGGTAGGAGTGTGGTAGGTAAAAACGACGGGGATTCCTCTTTGTTTGGCAGCTCGAACTATCCGCACAGAAGCCCCCGATGTGAAGGCGTGGAGGTGAACCAGATCAGGTTTTTCTTCATCTAAGATGTTACTGAATTCCTTTGCAGCCAGCTCATCCCCTTCGCCATACAATTCCCGCAGATCAGCTAGTTCATGGCACATGGCAAATCGACGCACTGGCAATGGGTGATGAAAGTACGACTGATTTTCCTGCCCTGGTGCTGCAATTAGGACGTTCACTCCTAGCGCCTGCAAGTGCCGAGATAAGGCATCGACATAAATTTCAGTCCCACCTACAGGTTCAGGATAAAAACAGAAGGGAATTTGGATAATTTTCATGAATGAAACCAGAGTCGTTAACTATTAACATACATAAATTGTGTTATCAACGATGCTTACTCTTTCTGCTACACATATAACAATATGCTAAAAAAGAACCGCATCTCTTGCTGCTACTAATTTCCACTCGTACCTCTGCTGATCATAAATTACAGCTTTCCAAGTCTGAGTCTTTGGTGGGAGTCCGTAAGAGATTCCAATACCTAAGAGTGAGTGAAACAGTCGGCTAAATCTTGTTCTCAAAAGACGTAACCAAATCCTACTCCAGAGTGACAGGGTTTTCTCTTGTGGCTCAAGCCAGTTTTTTACCTCGCGTGTTCGATTTTCCAGATGGGCTGTTTTTTGCTGGGGATGTAATCGCATCGCTGATAAACAAGCTGGTGTCAGTAAAGGATTACCAAACTTAAGTAGTTGCCAATGTAGGAGCGTATCAAAGACGTTGGAGAGTTCTGGATGCAGAGAAATACCATGCTGACGCATGAACTCTAAGCGAATAAACGTAGCATCTTGAGGAAAGCTAGAATACCTGAGACCAAGTATATAAGGTTCAGTTCTCCAAGGTACCCAATAATCGACTATAGACCCTTCTTCAGAGAGTAGTAAACTTGTTCCGCTAATCCATCCGGCATCTGCCTGAAACTTAGAGATTGTCGCCAGTATTTTGAGCGCATCACGTAGTAGAATATCATCACTATTGAGCCAATTAAACCATTTGCCTGTAGCGCGTTGTAGACCTTTATTAATGGAATCAACTTGTCCTTGATCCGGTTCACTTACCCAGTACGCTAGCCACGGCTCGTATTTTTTAATAATTTCAACTGAATTATCATTACTTCCCCCATCAACAATGATGTACTCCAAGTTGGGATAGCCTTGAAGTAGCACTGAGCGAATGGTTTCCTCAAGAAACCGACCATAATTGTAGTTTGGTGTAACGATGCTAATTTTAGGCCACTCAGAGCCATCAGGCATTCTATCCGGTAGGGGTTTAGGTGTCTCTGTCCAAGGCCAGCCAGTTTTGCCATGGGGAGGTGGGGGAAGTTCACTTAAGAGTGGAGAATTCATCCGTTAGTCTATTTTTAAGTTAAATAATGCTGATATAGCAGTAGACACATCAATTAGGCTAATTACTTGACGGCTTCTAGGTTAAGACTCACAGGATAGTACTTTCCGTCAATTAAGACTTTACGAGCCGAACAGTCATCAAAAGTAGTCAATTCACAGGAACATGGTTGCCATTCTTTAATTTTCTTAAATCCCGTCTCGATCAGGAGATTTTTTAGGCTAGTCCTATTAAAGGCTGTCATGTGAAAATTGAACTTATAGTCCTGAGCTCCCATGAGCATTCCAAGAATAGTATTAATGTCATTATTATTGTCTTTGTAAATATTCAGCAATAAATCAAAGTCAGGTACAGATAGACGTAACAATCCGCCTTTATTTAATACTCTAAACCACTCATTTAATACTTTTGCAACCTGAGCATGAGGAATATGTTCCAGGCAATGACATGCATATATCAAATTTACGCTATTGTCTCTAAAAGGCGACAGATTATCTATGGCGCGTATGTAGTGTATATGGGGAGCAAATAAGCCATCAATGTTGATAAATTTTGGATGATTAATAGAACCACATCCTAAATGCAAATTAACTACCTCATTTTCCAATTTGGGAAATGGAGGGCGGATAAACTGTCTTTGAAGCTTTCCATAAAAAGTTTTTACTTCAAGTTCAAATGTGCGCCACCGAGAACGATAGCGATCTCGGAATGATTTAGGAATATATTTCATTGCTCGTATCCAAGCTTTTGCATTACTTCTCCGTGGTGTTGCCAAAATAGATATTGTAATTCTTGACTCATCTCCCCTTTCCATCCTTCACTTTTTCCTTTTCTGAAGAATTGTGGCCACTTTTTATGCAGTTCTTCAAATGAAGGTAGTTGGTTATGTTTACGACAAAAAAAATATTTCATGCTCAAATGTTCAATGGCTAATTCAAGTTGGTATAATGGTTCTTTGATCAAATCTTCAAACCTAATTAAAAATGTAAATTCACCTCGTTTATTCCACTTTTCGACATTTTGACTCCAGCTACCATAATCACAATCAGATGAAACAATCAACTTTTTCAAGATAAAATCAAATTCATTCCAACCAACTATCGATTTGATTTTATCTTCCCAGGTTTTCCTTGGAGATTTCTCTTGAAATGAGAGAATATAATGTGCGTATGAAACCAAAGAATCTCGTCCATCTCTCACTAGATAAATTGCTGGACAATCATCAGATGGTAAGTAATGGGTTTTTACCAAAAAAATTTTCTCTGAAGCCATCATTCTTTCATAACTTATTTCCCTTTTCTGATGACCAACTACATCTGCAACTCCCGTAAGCCGATCAAACAGCGGATCGTCATAGATAGAGTATGTTTTAATTCCATAAAATTGATTAATGAGAATACGAAAAAATGTATTTCCGGAGCGGGGATATGAAGCTAACCAAATAATCATTATTATTTTCCTAGTTCGATAAAATTAGAAGCAGATTTTTGAATCCTACATCTTAATGGAAGAGGTACTAAACCATGTATGTGAGATTCAAAATATGTTCCCGTATCGAAAACATCATAGGCTGGAATACTAATCATTAAAGCATCTTCTATTTTTAAGAGATATTCTATCTTAGGTTTTGAAAACCAAATACTGATGTTGTAGTCACCGCCAGCCAAGTATTTTTCTATATTGCTACATTCAAAAATGCATTTATTATTTCCCTTTAGTGAATCAATAATATAATTAGTAATTGAAGGAGCTATCATGGCAACTCTTACACCACTAACAGTGGAAATAGTTAAACCAATACCGATATTTGAGTGAGGGGTTTCTGCGAAAATATCAAGTTCAATCTTCAAATTAAAGCCATTGTCAAAATCGCTGTATTCTATATAATATTTTAAATTTGATAGTCCTATTCCATGTATATCACTAAAACCTAAAACTTCTTTCTGAACCTTTTTTGATAGATTGCTTATTGTATTTTTCTGATATTGTATTGCAACTGTTTTTGCAGAGTCTATTTTTTTTATTTTGCCGTATTCGAGCAGTATGCCCTTAGAACATAAAGCTTCCACTGCTGCCATATTATGGCTAACAAAAAGTACCGTTCTTCCCTCTTTTCCAACTTCCTCCATCTTTCCCAAACACTTCTTCTGAAACTGAGCATCCCCCACCGCCAAAACCTCATCCACCACTAAAATCTCCGGTTCCAAATGCGCCGCCACCGCAAACGCCAACCGCACATACATCCCCGACGAATACCGCTTCACCGGCGTATCCAAAAACTTCTCCACCTCAGCAAAAGCAACAATCTCATCAAACTTCCGCTTAATCTCCGCCTTACCCATCCCCAAAATCGCACCATTGAGATAAATATTTTCCCGTCCCGTCAACTCCGGATGAAACCCTGTCCCCACTTCCAATAAACTCGCCACGCGCCCCTTAATCCGTATGCTTCCTGTTGTCGGTTCTGTAATCCGACTCAAAATCTTCAACAGCGTTGACTTCCCCGCCCCATTACGCCCAATAATCCCAACCCTGTCCCCCTGCTGAATCTCAAACGACACATCCTTAAGCGCCCAAAACTCCTCAACCGTCGGGTCAGACTCTCCCTTCCCCAGAGGCTTCAGCAACCTGCGCCCCACAGACTTCGCCCCATTCGCAATAACATCTCGCAGCGCCGTATACCGTTCCTGCTTCTGGTGACCGATAACGTACTTCTTCCCTAAATTTTCGACCCGAATTATCGTATTAGACATACTGCAACAAAACTGCTATCTATAGATGCAAGGCTTTGCCAATTTATCCGGAAAAATACAAAAATAGACTATTTATTTAAATAACTGAATTCTTTCAATTAAAAGATATCACGCTAATCAAGACTTGACTAAATCACGTCCGCAAACGTGCGTTCCACCTTTCGGAAATACCAAATCCCACTGACAAACAACAGCGCCACTAAACCCAGCGACAACGTAAACCCTGGCAAATACAGCTTTGACTCTCCCCCCAAAATCGCCCAGCGGAAGCCATCAATTACCCCCACCATGGGGTTGAGTGAATAAATAAACCGCCATTCTTCTGGCACTAAACTGCTACTAAACCCTACTGGGGAAATATACAGCCCAAACTGCACGATAAACGGCACAATATAGCGAAAATCCCGATACTTCACATTCAGCGCCGCTAACCACAATCCCACTCCCATCGACGCCATAAACGCAATGGCAATAAACAAGGGTAGCGTCATAATCCGCCAACTCGGTACGAAATCATACCATGCCATCAACCCCAGCAAAATCATCCCCGAAATCATAAAATCCACAAAACTGACAATCACTGCACTTGTCGGCACAATTAAGCGGGGAAAATACACCTTAGAAATTAAATTGGCATTAGTAATCAAACTATTACTGCACTCAGAAAGCGAGTTGGCAAAAAACTGCCAGGGTAACATCGCTGAAAACACCAAAATCGGATAGGGCGCACCTGCTTCAGACGGCAATTTGGCAATTTTGCCAAACACCACGGTAAACACCACCATAGTCAGAAACGGTCGAATCAGCGCCCAAGCAATGCCAATAATCGTCTGCTTATAGCGCACCAGAATATCCCGCCACGCTAAAAAGTAAAACAACTCCCGATAGCGCCACAGATCTTTCCAATACTGCTGTTCCGTTCGCCCCGCTTCAATGACTAATTCTGTTGGTTGAACCATTGCTATCAAAGTGCTGAATGTGTTCCATGGATTACAGCTATCTGTTGCTAAACTCCGTAAACCTATTCATCTCTTGTTGACTCGATCCGGATAAAATTCTCAAATCCTTGCTACCCAGACAATATAGCAGAAGGCAGCAGGCAGAAGGTAAACAGGCAGGTGGCAAGGGAAAAGGATTCAACAGCGATCGCGCCCCGTCAATCTCAGCATCAGTTGCCCCAATCAGAGCGTGTTTAGCTACGTTATTGGGACAGCCAAAACGATAGTAGGGGCACGACATGTCGTGCCCCTACAGATAATGGTTCGACGTCTTCAACCTACAGCGATCGCTCATACCAAATCTGGGTTAACTACCCCCTTTATGAGTAAGGACAAGGAAACAGGCAACAGGCTTTCATCTGCTAAGGGATAAAGGGGGTTCCAAAGGCGGATTTGGTATCACGCCATAACCATACCGCCATCGACATTGAACACCTGCCCAGTAATATAAGCGGCGGCTGGATCAGCGGCTAAAAATCGCACCATGCCAGCAATTTCCTCTGGCTTCCCATAGCGACCTAGGGGAATATACTTAATAATATCTTCAGATTTAATCTCTTTGGTCATATCGGTTTCAATAAATCCAGGAGCCACAGCATTCACGGTAATCCCGCGAGGTGCTAATTCCTTCGCCACGGTTTTGGTAAACCCAATCACTCCCGCCTTGGCTGCACTATAATTCGCCTGACCCGGATTGCCCATTTGTCCAGCAACGGAGGCAATATTAATAATCCGACCTGATTTTTGCTTGAGCATGATTTTACTGGCTGCCCGAGTACAGAAAAAGACACCAGTCAGATTCAGGTCAATCACCGCCTGCCAATCGTCGGGTTTCATCCGGATCAAGAGGGTGTCGCGGGTAATGCCAGCATTATTCACCAATACGTCTAGGCGACCAAATTTGTCTTTCGTTTCCTTGACGAGAGTCTCGACATCTTCCAGTTTCGAGACATCTGCCTGAAGTGCGATCGCATCTCCTCCGGCTTCTGTAATTGCGGCGACAACTTCATTGGCAGCCCCACTGGAACTGGCGTAGTTAACCACTACCTTTGCGCCCTCTGCGGCTAATGCCAATGCCACAGCGCGACCAATTCCCCGGGACGCCCCAGTTATAATCGCCACGCGATCGCTGAGTTGGGCAGATGTCTGTGATGCTTCCATAAAAAATCTCTCTCTCTACTAGCTGAAGTCAGCTTTTAGCATTTTGCACTAGAATCGAGCCAAACAACTAATAACCGTGATGTTTTGTTATGGCAGTAAAAAAACAGTTTGCCAGTTTTCAGGAACTCCTCTCTGGATCTGATGTACCCGTTTTGGTCGATTTTTACGCGACCTGGTGTGGTCCATGTCAGATGATGGCACCGATCCTCGAGCAAATAGGTGTTCAGCTCAAGGGTAAGCTAAAAGTGGTCAAAATTGATACAGACAAATACCCCCAGATTGCCTCTGAGCATCATATTGAAGCCTTGCCTACCTTGGTTCTCTTTAAGGGTACCAAACCCGTAGAACGCATTGAGGGACTAGTCTCCGAAAAGCAGCTTATAGAACGACTACAACCCTTACTCTAAGCCTAGAGACGTTCCGCCGGAACGTCTCTACCAACGCAGAACTTGGTACCAATTTCAACCTAGATCAAGAACTAGATCCGTCCTCCCCATGCCCTGATCAGCTTCACGATGCTGTCGTGGATTCTGGGGAATCACTGGGCGGAATCGTCGCTTTATTCTTTTCCTGTTCCCGCTGTTCCCGTTTTTTGCGATCAGCTTTGATAGCATCTTCAAGGACAATCTGGGCTTGAGCCATTTTTTCCAGGTTACTGCGATACAACTCCAAGTCTTTTTGTAATTTCTCTTGGGGAAGATGCAAGGTTTGACCGATTTTCTGGAGAGTTTCCGTAGACTGTTTCGCGTCTTTGACTAACTCCAGATCTGCCTGTTCCAGGAGGGTATACAAGCCAATCGCAAACAGGCGAGAGTATTTAAACTTAGGATTATCTGCGATCGCGGCAACCGTGGTATGAATATCCTCAGAACCCTCTAGGGACGTTGGCGAACTAAACCAGTTAACCAGTTCTTTCCCCGATAAACGCCCTACTGCCGCTTTCAGTTTTTCGGCATCATGCTGATACTGTTGCGGATTGCTGCCCACCGCCTGACACAGCGCGTTAAAAATGGATTCTTTATCCCGTTCCGGTCGATAGCCTTGCATGAAGCGGTTAAAGGAAGCGACTACGCCCAAGGCATAGATTGGATCATACTTAAAATCCACATTTACCGCCAGCAAATGCATCTCGACCATCAATTCTTCTACCACCCGTCGGTAAATCGAGTTGATTGGGCGGGTGTGATAGTTATAAAAATCTCGTTTCGTATCCGAGACGGTGCGAACGTTACTCACAGAGCAAAATATAAAGGATATTTTTTACCATTGTCTCGCTTGAGGGACTCAATTCCCTAGAACCAGAAGAGATGACTCTCTCCTTTGCCAAGCTACTACTCCACTCCTTTCGGGCGCATCCACTACGATGAACGCTTGGTTTTCACCCTAGGGGGTAGAGTCCCAACCGAGTCATTCCTTCCATCTTACCAGTTATTCCCGTACTCGCGCTTCCTACCGCTCGCCTTCGATACTATTGGGCGAAACTGAAAAATCAGTATAATGTTTTTTTGCTTGACGCTGTTAATGTGAACCCTCGACTTATGACTCTACCGCCAGAACTGATCACCCTGGCAAGCTACATGGCTGGTGAATTTGACAACCAACAACAGGCGTTGGCTGAACCCGTCTGGTATGTTCATTTACACCTGTGGCAACGCCCTATCCCCTTGTTTAGCGAAGACAGCCTCACCCTCTTTGCCGAACAAGCACCGATTACAAACCTCAACCGCCCCTACCGTCAACGGATTTTTCGGCTGTATCAAAGTGACCAACCCTCCACTGGCTTACAGGTACAGTATTATCAGATAAAAGAACCAGAAACCTTTCGCGGTGCAGGTTGCCATCCCGAATTGTTGCAGCAGCTTACCCCCGAAGATATTACCTTTCTACCCGATTGCCGTCTGAACGTGCAGATGCACCAAATTAGTTTAAATAATTACGAATTTAGTACCACTTCAGCCAGTGAGTACCCTTGTCGCTTTACTTATCAGGGCAATAATTACCAAATCTCCCTAGGCTTTGAAGCAACAGCCGATGAATTTCGTAGCTACGATAAAGGTATCGATCCGAGTACCGGAAAAGCCACCTGGGGAGCCTTGCTTGGCCCATTTCGATTCACAAAACGTCAAGACTTCACGGCTGAACTGCCAATTTAATTAACATGAATCCCTTTCTTCAGGTTGCCATACTCCGGGGTACACCTTCCAAAGCTTCTTGCTCCGTTTCAAAAATTTCAAACACGGAGTCCATCATCGTGACTTCAAACACCAGTTTGGCTTCGGGATGGACGTTACAGATGCGAAAGCTACCTTTTACCTTATCGGCATCTCGCATACCCGCGACTAGAGAGGTTAAACCCGAACTGTCAATGAAATTAACCTGACTGAGATTAACCACCACATGGCGGCTGAGTTTGGAAATACATTCTTGTAATTTCAGGCGAAATTGCCAAGCTGTGGTGATGTCGAGACGTCCAATTGGCGCCAAAACAATAACCGTTGTACCATCTTTGGTTGTGTGTGTTTTTTGATCAATATGAATCATAAGACCTCCTTGAGCAGCAGTAGCTCCCCTTGACATCACAAGAGGAGCCATAAAGGGTTTGGGTTAGAAGCTGTTTGTTAATTTCTGGACACATCTAGACATTTATTCCCGTTTGGGTACTTTTCACCCATAGCTGTAGCCATCCTTTCGATGAATTGGTTTTTCGACATATTCGAGTTTGATGCCAATCCGTTTTTTACC
>NZ_JAVKEW010000050.1:0-22389 GCF_040226375.1 Coleofasciculus sp. G2-EDA-02
AAACCTAGACGGCTTTTAAACTATGAGCTGGCAAGCACCCATAGATTCCATGACCCCAATAACGTAGCGTTTGCTGAGACTGGCTATCCATCAATGGAATGATCGTGTTGTCCACGGTTGTCCAGTGTTAGGCGGATAGCGCCCTAGTTTATCCTGATTTTATGCCCGTCCGTTAATCATCATCGGCTATATCATCATCATCGTCGTCATCATAATCATTGTCATCTACACCCATCAGTTCCGAGATTTCCTCTTCATCATCAGGGACATCCTCCTCGCTAACATCACGCGCCAGCAAACGATTCGTCTGTTCTAACCAATCTAAAACTGAGGTTTCACGCTGAACTGGAATGATGGGAGCGAGTTGTTCACGAGACTCTTCACGCAAAGAAGGATTATACATAGGAAGCTACAGTAAGTCGATATAAATGATACCATATTTAACGGTAGATTGTCAGGACTACAGATGGTTAACAAAGCCAAATTACTAGAAGCGATCGCGGGAAAAAATCGGGGGTTATTGGCAACGGAAACAGAAAAAACAGCGATTTTGGCAGCCGTTGCCCAATTAGAAGACCGCAACCCCACGCCACGTCCTCTCGAAGCGCCGGATTTGCTCGAAGGGAACTGGCGATTACTCTACACAACCAGTAGCGATTTGTTAAACTTGGGTCGGTTTCCCCTGTGGCAATTGGGTCAAATTTACCAATGTATTCGCACCGCCGACGCGAAGATTTATAACATTGCCGAGGTTTCTAGTTTGCCTTATCTGGAAGGAATTGTCAGTGTAGGAGCGCGGTTTGAACCTGTTTCCGAACGCCGAGTTAATGTCAATTTTAATCGGTCTGTTGTCGGATTACAGCGCTTAATCAAGTATCAATCTCCCACTAATTTTATCCAGCAAATTGAAACGGGAAAAAAATTCACTGCTCTTGATTTTAACATTCAAAGTCGAGAGCAACGGGGCTGGTTGGAGACTACCTATCTAGACGAAAATCTCCGGATTGGACGAGGGAATAAAGATAGTGTATTTGTCCTCACCAAACCATGAATGCTGATCAATCTACGGTTTCCCTGACTCGCTTATCCCAAGGACAGCTCAATCTTCTAGAAACCTGTCCTCGTAAATTTCAACTGATGTATGTGGATCAGTTCGGAAGTCCTGTTTCACCGGAACAACAAGAACGTCTGACGTGGGGAAGTTACTTTCACCTGTTGATGCAACAACGAGAACTCGGATTACCGATAGACTCGTTGCTGAAGGATAATCCCCAACTCAATCATTGGGTTACGGCGTTAATGGATGCAGCACCCGATGTATTTACCCGCAATTCTCAAACCTTTCGGGATGCTGAACATTGTCGCACATTAAAGGTTCAAGGCTATTTACTAACGGTTATTTACGACTTATTTATTGAAGAGGAAAAAAGCGCCCAAATTCTCGACTGGAAAACTTATCCTCTACCAACAAATCGTCATCGATTAGCCAAAGATTGGCAAACTCGCTTATACCGATATGTTTTGCTTCAAACTAGTGATTATTTGCCTGAGCAGATTTCTATGACGTATTGGTTTGTGAAGTCTAAACCCCGCCCCCAATGTCTTACTTTTGCCTACGATAGAGTGCAACATGAAAAAACACAAGCAGATTTAACCGAGTTGCTCACTCGCTTATCAGGATGGTTACACCGCTATCAAAATGATCATATCCCGTTTCCCCAAGTGCCAATATCGGCGGGTAAATGCGATAACTGTAGCTTTGTGATACGCTGTCAGCGAACTGGGGACAGTGCGGTTGGTGATAATGATTTATTACCCAATTTGGCTGATATTGAGGAAGTATCCATTTAAGTTTAATGGCACTGACTTAAAGTTGGTGGGCAATGCCCACCCTACGCTATATCTGCTTCCGCTACATCAACGGTGATTCCGGATAGTCGTTCGTTGATTAGTAGGTATAAACGTAAAGCCCTCTAACTTGACGAAGTATTGGGGTTTGAAGACTAGCGTAACTAAGGATGATCTAATGGTGCAGGATCTAATGAGTTAAAGGATTGTAATCACTCTCTTTGAGAAATAAATAAGTATTGCATCTCGTCCAAATAATCATTAAACCAGGATTCAACTTCTACCTATTTCTATCCAGCTCTAAGTTTTTATAGAGGCTGGAATAAAGCTGTTTGTGAATTGGTAAGGGTTATAAGTTCAATGATTACAACCAACATTTGGCTGGTCTTTAGTTTTTACCTGGTTTATGTAATAATTAGCATTCCACTCTTTTTTATGACATCTGGCGGCTGGATGTCAATCTTTTTCTACATCGCCTTTACGGGATTGTTCTACATAGCGACGACAATTTTTTTGTTTTTTAGTGCGACTGCCCGGACTGCAAAGAGACGAATGAAGGTGAAAATAAAGGGAAACTTTCTAATCAGAATTATTGCGCTGCAAACTTTTGTTATTCTGTTTAATTATGGAACCTGCGGCGATAATATTTGTTATCAAGGGTTCTTGCCAAGTCTTTTGGAGGAAACAAATTTTCCAGTAATTTTCACACCGCCATTTGTGGTCGTTTTGTTTGCCCTTTTGTTGTATTTGGGGTTTTTGTCAATGTTTTTATTGGATGTGGCTTAAGGGAACAGGGAACAGGGAGAAAATGAGAAATTTTTCATGGTATAATAGTTAGCCTGAGTTCATGGAAAATTGACAATAAAGAGATGAAAGGAGGAATCGGACAGTTGAGGAATAGCTTACTGTCTTTATTCCTGAAGTCAAACTGTCCATTATGCGATCGCGCCACTGATGCTGAATTGTGCCAATACTGTCAGCGTCAGTTACAACGCTGTCAACTGAAGCATCCGAGTCAATTCTGGCAAGGGGAGTTACCGATATTTGTCTGGGGAGATTATGGCGGCGCTCTCAAACGTGCGATCGCGGCGCTAAAATATGAGAATCACACTCAGCTAGCCCGTCCCCTGGGATTTTGGTTGGGTGAGGCTTGGCTAAAATCGGCGGCGGCGCAGCAGACTAAAAAATTAACCGTGATTCCGATTCCCATTCACCCCAGCAAGCGACAACAACGGGGGTTTAATCAAGCTGAACTCCTTGCCCAGAGTTTTTGTCAATTTACAGGGTATAATTATCAGCCCCACGGTTTAGAACGTGTTCGCGAGACTCAAGCCCAGTTTGGCTTATCGGCAAAGGAGCGATCGCAAAATCTCACGGAGGCTTTTGCCGTGGGTAAGCGCTTTGGCAAACGTCCACCCCATTCACCTGTACTGATTTTAGACGATATTTACACCACAGGCGCAACAGCCCGTTCAGCCACGCAAGTGTTACGCCAGCAAGGAATCACGGTTTATGGTATTGTGGCAATCGCCTCTTCTAAACAGGGACGATAGAGATGCAGATGCATTCGTAGGGGCTCTCGCATTCGCGCCCAAATTGATCGGTTTTCTACCCAAGTTTCAACGCGAATGCTTCGCCCAACCCCCGAATTCGCGCTTCGCCCAACCCCCGGTTCGCTGCGTAAGTCCTGTGTATGATGTCCTGATAATTCTGAGACGTTTGAGTCAAATTGTTAACAGAATTGATTAAATGTGACATTGAGTTAAACTCTGTTGAGAGTAGCTTTTTTGAGTTGGTTTTTCCGGTAGACTGAGTAAAATTGACCCGATCACTAATCACTAATATATGATTAAGGTGCATCAACCATGGGTACACCAACTTACGTCGCCCAGTTAATTTTAGAGATTGAAGGGCAGCCAGCGCCCCCAAGTTTAATGGAAGATATTCTGGAAGTTTGCGTGGAAGAAAGCCTGCATCTACCTGGAATGTTCACCCTGGTAATCAATAATCCCTATTTTCCCGGTAGCCGTACCGATCAAACTTGGCAGCACCAAGACTTATTTGCTTTTGGCAAGTGGGTGAAAATTGGATTTATTTCCAGTACCGCCGCCACCCCTGAGTTTGCTCAACAGAAGCAGGGATATGTGCTGGAAGGGGAAATTACCGCCATGGAAACCCATTTTAGCGACACTTCCCAAGCACCGATAATTATTCGCGGTTATGATGTCTCTCACCGCCTACACCGAGGGCGCTATAACCGCTCGTTTCAAAATATGACCGATAGCGATATTATTAAGAAAGTTGCTGGTGAAGTCGGTATCCAATTGGGGACGATTGATGAGAGTGGTATTCCCCATGACTATGTATTTCAGGAAAATCAAACGAATATCGAGTTTTTCCAGGAACGAGCCGCACGATTGGGTTTTGAACTGTTTGTTCAAGATGGGAAACTTTACTTCCGTAAACCTCAAGTGAGTAAACGATTAAGTCTGAAATGGTTAAAACAGATTCACCAATTTCAGGTGCGGGTGACAAGTCGGGAACAGGTGAGTGAGGTGGAAGTTAGGGGATGGGATTATCGCCAGAAGCAGGCAATTGTCTCTACAGCCACAGCCCCCCAGGTTTTGACTCAAACGGATTTTGGTCAGGGGTGTAAAACGAGTCAGACATTTCATGGTCAGCCACCGCATCCTAAGATGATTGTAGTCGATCAGCCGATGTTTCAGGCGAAAGAGGCAGAGGTTATGGCACAAGCTATCTGTGATCAACTGGCTGGGGAATTTGTCCAGGCTGATGCTAGAGGAGAAGGCAATCCAGAAATTCGACCTGGACGAGTGGTGCAACTGGAGGGAATGGGTAAATATAGTGGCGAGTATTATATTACCGAAACCCGGCATTTGTTCCAAGACCGGGTGTACATCACAGAATTTACTGTGAGCAGTCTACGGGGTGAAAATCTTTGTACCTTACTCTCACCTCGAACTCACCTGCAACCGGGACAAACGTTGTTGGTGGGTACGGTGACGAATAATCAGGACCCGGAAAATATGGGGCGGGTGCGGGTAAAGTTTCCCACGTTGACGGAGGAACATGAAAGTAATTGGGCAAGAGTGGTGGGACATGGTATTGGCAATAATCGCGGTAATGATTGTCTCCCAGAAGTGAATGATGAAGTGGTTGTGGGATTTGAACATGGGGATATCCATCGCCCTTATGTATTAGGTGGGGTATGGAATGGCAAAGATCAACCGCCAGAACATATTAATGATACGGTGAGCAATGGTAATGTGCGTTTGCGGACATTTGCTACTCCCAGTGGGCATCAGCTACAGTTTGCCGAATCACCAAAAGGTGGGGTGAATGCGGGAATTTCGCTGCAAAGTTCAGGGGGTAATCGTTTTGCCATGGATGATACGGCGAAGAAAATGGAAAGTGCCACCCCAGGGGGATGCAAGGTGTCTCTTGATGATCCGTCGCAATCGGTGGCAATGGATGCCGTAAAGAGCATCATCATAGGCAAGGTTACTAACTTTATCTTAGGTAAGGCGGGAAAGCTGATTAGTTTCTTCTCGCCCGGTTTAATCCGTCTTATTGCGATGGATGTTACAGTAGAAACGCTTTCAGGTAGTCATTGGGTTCGTTTGTCTGATAAGGATAATAGTATTACGCTCAAGTCTAAGGGCAAGATCAAGATAGAGGCAGCAGAGGGTATTGAGATGCTTTCTCCTAGTGATATTGTTGTGAAAAGTGGTGGTAACATTTACCTGAATCGCAGCTAGTGGAGGATATTGTTTATGCCACGGCAAGTATGTTCCGGTGCAATTTTGAGATGCAGTCTTGGTAGTAACCCAAGTTTTTTGACAGTCCAGCCTCATAATCGGGTAATCGCCAAAAATCCGGCAGCAAATATCCACGATAACAAACCAGGAGTGAATTTCCAGCCTTTTGGTGCATGTGCTAGTGTGGGACTATGTGTGCCAGTTACTCCAAACCCGTGGAAGCTAGGGGGAAAACCGGTTAAAGTCGGCGGTGGCAAGATACTAACTCTTACTGAAAAATGCACATTAAGTTGTCAAATTGGAGGGGTGATCAAAGTAATTGACCCTGGACAAAGCTGTGTCTGTATTGACCAAGATATCAAGAGTGTTTCACACAATAAAACGCCTTGCACAGGCAATGAAAAAACAACAATAGAAGGATATGAAGGAATTGATAGTTACACAGGCGATTTGCCGTCTCCTCTACAAGTAATGTGGTACGCTCGTGAAGGAAATGAATTGTTAAAATCTTATTACCCCGATTCGGAAATTCGTTCCTGGATTAGAGATGCTGCTGACTATCACGGAATACCTCATGTTTTGATGGCTGTTATATTACAGCAAGAAAATGCTCCAAGTGTTCCAAAGTGGCGACAATTTCTCCAGTTTGGAGAACGGACAGTGACAACATTTTCAGCTATAGTTGACGAACACTTATTTGGCATAGTTCCTGATCAAATTTCTGGAGGTTCGAGTGGTTTCGCTAATATGTCTCGTGCTACCCTTAGAGATGCTGCCCAGTACACAGAGCAAAATTACGGCAAAAATCCGTTACCTGAGGATATCCGGTATAGATTATTAGGATGGGATCAAGATACCCGTATTCCAGGCGACGATTACAAAGCAGACCTCTATTACAGTGCTGCACACTTACGTCAACTAATAGACAGAGAAACAGGAAGTCGTTGTCACAGCGGAGCGTTAACCCCAGAGCAGCTTAGAAGCGTTATAGCTGCCTATAATGGTACTGGTCCACTAGCGGAAAAGTATGCTGACGATGCTATGGAACTACTCAACAATGCGGCTAATGGTAATGCCACTCTCTATTTTTATGAAAAATAAATTAGGCGGGTGGGTCTTTATCTGTATATTGTTAGGAATTATTCTTTTATCCAGGGGAAGATACCTTTGGGTTAATTTATGGTTTAAACTTATAGAACCTGAATATGTTATTCCAGAAGAATCATCAATATTTGACTTTAAACCAAATGTAATGAATCCGGGATCGGGAGATTGGTGGGTTTATGGAGAAGACTCTAAAAACTATTACTATTTTACGGGTAGTGAAGATAATCCTTATATTTTAATTGAAAAATCTATTGATTGTCCAAATTTTGATCCACTTAATTATAAATCTTGGTGTAACACCAATCTTAATAAATATCAAATACAAATCCGTCCATAGGGAGTAAGTTAAGTAAATGGGTTTGGTAAAGATACTGAATTGGTGATGTATCGGTAATAACTTCAGGCATTAGCTAAATCTTCCGCTAGTTCTGATTCAGTTAAGCGAAAAGTATCAACACCGAATTCAGCAAGTTTGGCTAAAAATACGACTCGTGGAATTCTGGCTAGATTCGCGGCGGCTCCAGAAGAAAGTCGCCCTAATTCATAAAGCTTAACGGCGGCGGCTAAAAGGATCTCACGATCGAGGTTTTCAGGAGTTAGCTTCAGTGCCTGTACTGTTTCTTCAGATACGGACAGCGTAATTTCATACATAGCCAAATTCAAATTCAACCTTCTCTCATTGTAGTTGTCGGGTAGACAGTCGATTTGTAGGGGCGCACGGCGTGCGCCCTTTAACGTTAACGTTGTGCGATCTTTAACGTTGTGTGTCTTTCATGTCGAGCTTGATGGGTGCATATTGGGATTTATCGCCGCACACTGGGAATGGGCGCATACCATGCGCCCCTACGAGCGGGATGGTTCCATTAAGCAAGTTTGGATGAAAATACGACTGCCTAATAAACTTTTGTAACAAAGCCTTGACGCTGGAGCATCCATCCTTCAATGTGCTAAGATAATCCAAATTAAACCAAAAACTCTTAGCGCCACTCAAAGCTGTTCCCGCAGCTCTGAGCAGCTAACCGAAGTACGCCACCAAGTCGCTACATTTCTTAACATTCCCCTCCAGCAAATCGATCGCGTCGAATGCTGGCAACACCAAATCTGGGTCAAGTTGGTGGAATCTCGTGCTATCTTTGTCAGTTATCGCAACTTGCCCTTGTGGATTGAGGCGGGATTAGCCGCGATTGGGCGCTGTACATCTCGTTCCCAGTTGGATGAATTAGGCGAAATTTTCCGCCGTGAACGTGATTGGTATGATCAGCATGAGCAACCCGAAGCCGTGCAACCCTGGCGTCAGGCGTGGGCAAAACAGGCTGAATACCTGAGAAACGAGGAAGAACGCCTGAAACCTATTCGCGCCCATCAGCAAGCCGGACAGGATTGGTATGGGGCTTGGAAACGGGTACTCTATTGTTGCCGAGAGTTTAGCCGACTTCAGGGATTAGCCAGGGAAATAAATCAACAAAGCCAGGATTTTCAGGATTTACCTGAGATTATCCAAAAGATGCAGCAGTTGTGGCATCAGCGCTGGCAAGACTTATCGGGTGCGATCGCCTAAACTGAACTACATATAGGGTTTAATTGGATGATGTATCCTTATATGTGGGGTAGCCAGGGTCAATCTGGATGAATCGGGAATGCTATTAGACCCATCAGCTTACCATGAAGGTGAGCGATCGCGCCCCTTAACTGAATCCTTATCTGTGTAAGTTCTATGTCCTTCGTCGGTCTACATATTCACAGTGACTACAGCTTACTTGATGGCGCGTCCCAGCTACCGCAATTAGTGGATCGGGCGGTGGAATTGGGTATGAGTGCGATCGCACTGACGGATCATGGGGTAATGTACGGCGCGATCGAGTTGATTAAAGTCTGTCGGGGGAAAGGGATTAAGCCGATTATCGGCAATGAAATGTATGTGATTAATGGGGATATTCAGGATAAGACGACGCGACCTCGCAAATATCATCAAGTTGTCTTAGCTAAAAATACCCAAGGCTATAAAAATTTAGTTAAACTGACAACGATTTCTCATCTGAAAGGACTGCAAGGAAAAGGGGTTTGCCAGCGTCCTTGTATTAACAAAGAATTACTTAAACAGTACAGCGATGGATTAATCGTCACCAGTGCTTGTTTAGGTGGAGAAGTTCCCCAAGCGATTCTCAAAGGTGATGTACAACACGCCCGAAAAATCGCCCAATGGTATAAAGAGGTTTTTGGGGACGATTATTATCTAGAAATTCAAGATCATGGATCTGTTGAAGACCGGATTGTTAACGTAGAAATCGTTAAAATTGCCCGTGAGTTAGAGATTAAAATTGTTGCGACGAATGACTCCCATTTTATCTCTTGCTACGATGTCGAAGCCCACGACGCATTACTCTGCATTCAGACGAGTAAATTAATTGCAGAAGACAAGCGGATGCGCTACTCCGGCACCGAGTATCTCAAGTCCGCAGAGGAGATGGCACAGCTATTTCGAGATCATTTACCCTTCGGAGTGATCCAAGAGGCGATCGCGAATACTCTGGAGGTAGCTGAAAAGGTTAAACGTTACGACATTATGGGGGAACCGCGCATCCCCGATTACCCGGTTCCCCAGGGTCACAGCGCCGATAGTTACTTAGAAGAAGTCACTTGGAATGGACTATTAAATCGCATGGGATGCCGTTCTCGCAGTGACATTGATCCCGTCTATAAAGAACGGCTGGAATATGAGCTGAAAATGATGCAACAGATGGGATTTTCCACCTATTTTCTAGTCGTGTGGGATTATATTAAATATGCCAGAGATCAGAAAATTCCCGTGGGTCCGGGACGGGGTTCAGCCGCGGGTTCTTTAGTTGCCTATTCCCTGAGAATTACTAATATTGATCCAGTGCATCATGGGCTTTTGTTTGAGCGCTTTCTCAATCCAGAACGGAAGTCTATGCCGGATATTGATACCGATTTCTGTATTGAACGCCGGGATGAGGTGATTGAGTATGTCACCCAGAAATATGGGGCAGATCGGGTGGCACAAATTATTACATTTAACCGGATGACCTCGAAAGCCGTATTAAAAGATGTCGCCAGGGTTTTGGGTGTTCCTTATGGGGAATCGGATCGGATGGCGAAAATGATTCCAGTTTCACGGGGAAAACCTACGAAGTTAAAGGTAATGATTTCTGAGGACACACCCTCACCAGAGTTTAGAGATGCTTACTTAAATAACCCCGAAGTGCAGCGCTGGCTGGATATGGCAATTCGGATTGAAGGAACCAATAAAACCTTTGGCGTTCACGCGGCGGGGGTGGTGATTTCTGCCGAACCTTTAGATGAAATTGTTCCCTTGCAGGTGAATAATGAAGGGGCAGTGATTACCCAGTATTTTATGGAAGACTTAGAATCTCTGGGACTGTTGAAGATGGATTTTCTAGGTCTTAAAAATTTAACCACGATTCAAAAAGCGGCGGAATTGATTCGCAAAAATAAAGATCTCACCTTAGATCTCGATCACTTACCCCTGGCTGAACGGAAGGCGTTTCAGATTTTGGCAAAGGGGAAATTGAATAAAATCCCGGATGATATAAAACTGACCTATCAGCTTTTAGAGAAAGGCGAGTTAGAGGGAATTTTTCAGTTAGAATCCTCTGGGATGCGCCAGGTGGTGCGGGAGCTAAAACCGTCGAGTATTGAAGATATTTCTTCGATTTTGGCATTGTATCGCCCCGGACCTTTGGATGCGGGTCTGATCCCTAAATTTATTAACCGGAAACACGGGAAAGAAAAGGTTGAGTACCAACATCCGCTATTAGAGCCAATCCTAAAAGAAACCTATGGTACGCTTTGTTATCAAGAGCAGATCATGAAAATGGCTCAGGATTTGGCGGGGTATTCCCTGGGTCAAGCGGATTTGCTAAGGCGTGCCATGGGAAAGAAGAAAGTTTCAGAAATGCAAAAACATCGAGACATTTTTATCGATGGTGCGGCGAAGAATGGTGTGGCGAAGCGAATTGCGGAAGAGTTATTCGAGCAGATGATACTATTTGCTGAATATTGCTTGAGTTATGACACGCAGATTCTCACGGTTGAATATGGCGCTGTGGCGATTGGGGAAATAGTCGAAAAGGGAATTGATTGTACGGTTTATAGTGTGGATGAGCATGGCTATGTTTACACCCAACCCATTGTACAATGGCATAATCGTGGCGAACAAGAGGTGTTTGAATATCTGTTAGAGGATGGTTCGACAATTCGGGCGACAAAAGACCATAAGTTTATGACAGATAAGGGTCAAATGTTACCGATTGATCAGATATTTGAGCAAGGATTGGAGTTGAAGCAGGTGGAGGTATTGCAACCGGTTTTTTAAGAAAGGAAAAGGTAGAAGTTTGACTTAGGAGGAATGGCTCAACTCCAACTGATGACTCCCCAAGACTATCTGGAATGGGAAGAGCAACAACCTATAAAATACGAATATATCAACGGGGAAGTTTATGCCATGACAGGCGGGACTATCCCCCACAATGACATTGCCTTAAACCTTGCCTCTGCCTTTAAAAACCATCTGAGAGGGAAAGGCTGTAAAGTCCAAATAGCGGATGCTAAAGTCGGGATTTCAACCAAAGGTCCCTTTCACTATCCCGATGTCATGGTTAGTTGTGATCTACGCGATCAAAAAGCCAGAAAAATTATCTATCATCCTTGTTTAATCGTAGAAGTTTTATCGCCCAGTACAGAAGCGTTTGATCGAGGTAAAAAATTCAAACATTATCGTCGGATTGAAACCCTAAAAGAATATATTCTCATCGACTCTGAAAAAATGAGTATCGAGTGCTATCGCCTTAATGAAAGAAACAAATGGGAACTGACCTCTTATTCTCTTGAGGAAGCCGCAGATACTCAATCGGAATTGAATGTTGAATTTACCAGCATTAATTTCCAGTGTTCTATCTCTTTGGTTTATGAAGATGTAGTCTTTCCTGAAGAAAGTATAGAGTGAACAGTATATCCAAGCTCGATTCCCGACTTCTCTAATAAGTTATCGATTAAATCAATCTAGAAGTGCCAAGTTAGGGACAATCGCGATTAGAAATAGTTCTATCGGGTAAAGTGGTATTACAGAATACTGCACCGGTTAAATCAGCATCTTGTAGGTTAGCACGACTCAGGTCAACATCCCAGAGGTTGGCTTCGCGCAAATCAGCATCAGTTAAAAAGCTATTACTCAAATTAGCACCTCTGAGGTAAGCGCCATTTAAATTTGCATTATTAAGTCGGGCATTACTCAGGTTAGCGTCTCTGAGATTAGCGGCTTGCAGATTAGCACCATTGAGTCGAGCATTATCCAGATTAGCACCTCTGAGATCAGCGCCTCTGAGTTCGGCTAAGGTGAGAATCGATTGAGACAGATTGGCTTCACTCAAGTTGGCTAAACTTAACCGTGTTTGGGTTAAGTTCGCACCAATGAGAGTAGCATTACTTAAGTTAGCCGCTTTGAAGTTGGCTTCTCTGAGATCTGCACCCCTGAGATCTGCACCACCCAAAAAGGCGCGAGTTAGATCAGCATTTTTTAAGTCAGCGTTACTGAGATTGGCATTAATCAGGTCAGCATATTTGAGGTTAGCATCACTGAGAGTCGTTTGGGTGAGGTTAGCTTGACTCAAGTCAGCGTATGTCAAAATACTTTGACTCAGGTTACTATTACTCAGATCGGCATTTGTCAAGTCACAGGTAGAACATTCGCCAGTCTCTTGTAACTGTTTCAGATGGTCAGGATTTTCCGCGTTTAGGGGAGTGGCTGACAAAAAGGGCGTTAGGAGTAAGAAGATCGGCAGAATGTTGAGTTTCATCTGATTGGTGATTAGGGATTCTTCCATGACACAACCACAAACCCAAGCCTATAGGTATTTTTCGGTAATCTGGGCAGAAGCGATCGCAAAAATTCAGCAATTTCACTGATTCTAACTCCTAGAGTAACGGATTATGCTTAAAAAGCAAGGACAAGGAAGCAAACTCTCAGTTTTAGATGCAGTTACCTGGTAGCTATCTTTAGCTGCCAGGATTTTCCTTTAGATTGCTTAATTTTTTAGACGCCTTGGTTCTGTGGGAGCGGGTAAGTCTCTTCCTTTGAAGAATTATCCCGGCTCAAAAATCCCTATCAAGACTGAGGCGATCGCTAATTGTTATCGGTCAAAATAAAGCTAATTACTGAGAACTCACAGTTAGTCTACTCCTCTAGACTTATGCCTAAAGATACTTACCAACAATCACTCGAAGCTGCTACCGCCAGATATCACTCTTTATTATGCCAAAGCTATAGTCAACTCAGTTTGGAGGACAAAATCTTTCTTGAAAATTTCCGCTATTACAAACAAATGTCCTTGAATCAGGTGGTTCAAGCCTTAGACGCTCAACTGAGGCAGATTCAAGGTAAGGATTATTGGAGTACCCGTCAAAATACTAAGCTATTTAATTTTAGTATCGACCGATAAGCTCCGAAAAAATATTATTTGATACAAGGGTTGGGGGAGAGGGCGACAGAGCAAATTGAGTAGATTGGTGTTTTTAATTAGGCTAAGCGGGTCGCCCCTAAAGTTTATTGTTTAGGGTGAGCTATTTATTTTCCAGCAATGTTATGGTATTACCCGCTCATCCGCCTAGGAATCAATTCCCAGGCTCATAGCCAAAGTCGTCTGAAGACGACTCAGTAATAATACCAGCTCATCCCGATTATCAGGATATAATTACATTTAGAAGAATGATGATGTATTATTCAGTCCGTTTTAACGGACTTTAACTATGAGCCTTGAAATTGATTTCAAGGCGGTGTGACAGCGTGGTAATAAATCCAATCAATATATTATCATTCGTGGAAATTTATTCCCGGTGCTGGGGAAGGGTGAGCCATTTATTTTCCAGCAATATTATGGTATAACCCGCTCATCCGCCTGGGAATCAATTCCCAGGCTCATAGCCAAAGTCGTCTGAAGACGACTCAGCAATAATACCAGCTCATCCTGATTATCAGGATATAATTACATTTAGAAGAATGATGATGTATTATTCAGTCCGTTTAAACGGACTTTAACTATGAGCCTTGAAATTGATTTCAAGGCGGTGTGGCAGCGTGGTAATAAGTGCCAATCAATATGTTAACGTGGCGAAAATTAATTGAAGATGGTGTAACAGCGTAACGATAAGCTTAATCAATATGTTAACGGCATGTAAATTAATTGAAGATGGTTGATTATCAGGATATAATTATATTTAGAAGAATGATGATTTATTATTCAGTCCGTTTTAACGGACTTTAACTATGAGCCTTGAAATTGATTTCAAGGCGGTGTAACCGCGTGGTAATAAGTGCCAATCAAGATTTAACGGGATGGAAATTAATTGAAGATGGTGTGACAGCGTGGTAATAAGCTCCAATCAATATGTTAACGGTATGGAAATTAATTGAAGATGGTGTGACATCATGGCAATAAATCCAATCAATATGTTAACGGGATGTAAATTAATTGAAGATGGTGTAACAGCATGGCAATAAATTCAATCAAGATGTTATCATGGTTGGAAATTTATTCCCGGTGCTGGGGAAGGGTGAGCCCTTTATTTTCCAGCAATATTATGGTATAACCCGCTCATCCGCCTGGGAATCAATTCCCAGGCTCATAGCCAAAGTCGTCTGAAGACGACTCAGCAATACGATAACTTAATCCCAATTATCAAGATATAAATTTATGGCGCTTTGGCGGCTTTACTATCATCTCGTCTGGGCGACAAAAGAACGCCAACCGTTGATTGTTCCTGCACGAGAACCCGGATTATACAGCTATATTATCGGTAAAGCTGATTCGCGAGGTTGCATTATTCACGCCATTGGGGGTATAGAAGATCATCTCCATCTAGTGACATCTATCCCGCCAAGCCTTGCGATCGCGGATTTTGTCAAATACATTAAAGGAAGTAGCGCCCATCAGTTTAACCAAGATTCACCTCCCACATCAGCCAAGTTTGGTTGGCAGCGCGGATATGGTGTTTTTTCCCTGGGAGGCAAACAACTTGATGCAGCAATTGCCTACGTGAGTCAACAAAAGCAGCATCATTCCCAAGGCACGGTAATCCCATCCTTGGAACGAGATAATTATGAAGATGACGCTCCCACATCCCGACGAGGTATGATAGGGAACCAAAATTAACTCCTGATGTGGCGTTTAAGTTGACAAATTCAATTAAATTAAAGCTTTTGCCGCTGAAAATTTTGATTGGGGAATGTCATAAGGACGATAGTATATGTCAACAATTTTAGCCAAATCAGCTAAAGTATAATGTGTGTCAAACAAGGATAACTTTAGGCAATGAAAAAAGGTAATATCCATCGTCAACCCCAATTGTTGACAAAAATTTTCCGAAAGTCTACTCCCATTACCTCTATACCGCAGATTTCTAGCGGCAAACAGTTGTTTTAAAACAACGAGTTTTTGGAACAAAACCTCGATAATACTGGCGGGCAACTGCAACCCCGTCATCTCTCGTGTGGGAATAGGCACATTCTGGTCAAATCTAAATTGAGCGTCTGTGAGTTGACAGACTAAACACAGTTGCTGTATCACCTGGACTTGGAACAAATGTTCGAGCTGCTCACCCCGCAACGCTCCTTGATGCCTCAGATACAATCCCAGAGGTTGATCCTCTGGACACAACTGAGCCAGTTTCGTGATCACACGGTTACTCACCCACTCATATTGCTGGATCAGTGAGAGTAACCCTTGATTGTTCAACTGGTTCGCGGCGGCGACAAACTGCCCATTCTCCACCCAAATATAGTAAGACGAGGCAGCTCCTGATTCCGATCGCGATCGCAGCCATAGTAAGCCACTTTTATTCCCCTGATCGATAAATCGAAAAATTTCCGGCACAGAAAAATCAGAAAGAAACCCTGTAATGGACATCGCTGGTGAATTGAACCCCTACAACTATTGTCTCGATTAACGGTTAAACTAAGTCGCGATCGCCTGCGTTCGGTCAGATCACGATTTATAATGAGTGGGTGTTGTTGTTGGCGATCTGGCTGTAGTGACCAAAACTCCCCTTCCTAATTCCCGCTCCTCTACCGAAGTAGTACACGAACAACCGGATGCCTTAGGGCGTTTTGGCAAATTTGGCGGCAAGTATGTGCCGGAAACCCTAATGCCTGCACTGTTCGAGTTAGAGCAGTCGTTTAAACAGTACCGCAACCACCCAGATTTTCAGCAGGAATTGCAACAGTTATTGCATGATTATGTCGGGCGTCCTAGTCCTCTATATTTTGCTGAACGGTTAACCGCCCACTATGCCCGCCCCGATGGCGGTGGAGCGCAAATTTATTTGAAACGGGAAGACTTAAATCATACCGGCGCTCACAAGATCAATAATGCCCTAGCCCAGGTCTTATTAGCCAAGCGGATGGGCAAAAAGCGGATTATAGCAGAAACCGGGGCAGGTCAACATGGTGTGGCAACGGCAACGGTTTGTGCTCGGTTCGGCTTGGAATGCATTATCTATATGGGTGTTCAGGATATGGAACGCCAATCCCTAAATGTGTTTCGGATGCGGCTAATGGGTGCTAAAGTTCAACCCGTGGCGGCGGGAACGGGTACGCTTAAGGATGCCACCTCGGAAGCGATTCGCGACTGGGTAACTAATGTGGAGACGACCCATTACATCCTCGGTTCTGTCGCAGGTCCTCATCCATATCCCATGCTCGTGCGTGACTTCCAGGCGATTATTGGTCAAGAAACTCGCACTCAATGTCAAGAAAAATGGGGCGGTTTACCTGATATTTTGTTGGCTTGTGTGGGTGGGGGTTCCAATGCAATGGGACTGTTCCACGAATTTGTCAACGACGAGAGCGTGCGCTTAATTGGTGTTGAAGCCGCCGGGGAAGGTGTAACCTCTCAAAAGCACGCCGCTACCCTAACATCAGGACGTCCGGGTGTGCTGCACGGAGCAATGAGCTATTTACTCCAAGATACTGACGGTCAAGTGGTGGAAGCCCACTCGATTAGTGCGGGACTCGATTATCCTGGTGTTGGACCCGAACACAGTTATTTGAAAGATAGTGGTCGGGCAGAATACTATAGTGTTACCGACAAAGAGGCGATCGCAGCTTTTCGCCAGTTATCGGAACTCGAAGGAATTATCCCCGCCCTGGAAACCGCCCACGCGATCGCATATTTAGAAACTCTCTGTTCTCAAGTTCAGGGTAGCCCGAAAATAGTGATTAACTGTTCCGGTCGCGGTGATAAAGATGTACAAACCGTTGGCAAGTTCATTCAGTTAGACTCACAGGATTAAACGGTGCGGTCAAAGTCTCTTTTGGTCATTAGTGGATTACTGCTGCTAAAGTTAGGACTCAGTAGCTGTGATTTGGCGTTGAGTTTCAAGACAACCCCCCTGAATCAATCCGAATCTCCTACAACGATTTCTCAACAGTCAAATGACGGTGAATTCACCAATTGGGAAGAATCGGTGCATCAACAGATTAATCAATATCGCCGTTCCCAAAAACTGCCACCGTTAACCTTAGACTCTAACATTAGCAAGCAAGCCAGACTCCACAGTCAGGCAATGGCAACCGGGCGTCTACCCTTAAGTCATGGGGGATTTGAAGAACGAGTCCGCGCGATCGCTCAATCTATTCCCTATCGCCAAGCGGCTGAAAATGTTGCCTATAACCAGGGCTATTCAGACCCCGCCACCCAAGCTGTGCAAGGTTGGCTAAAAAGCCCAGGACATCTAAAAAATATTGAAGGGGATTTTGATGTAACCGGGATTGGCGTAAGTAAAAATGCCAAGGGAGACTATTACTTTACCCAAATTTTCATCAAACGGCAGTAGTTTGTCATTTGTTATTTGCTGGTTATTTTTTCATCATTCATCCTTTATCACTCAGATAACCTATGACTAAACCCCCCATCGAGAAAGAATTGGCGGAATTTCAAGTTTGCGATCGCGACCTTCCCGACGCCCTGCTCAAGACCTATCTAAACGCCGAAGCGATTGCCGTTGATACAGAAACCATGGGGCTGATCTATCAGCGCGATCGCTTGTGTCTGGTGCAACTGTGTGACCCCGAAGACCGAGTTACGGTGATCCGCATTGATAAAAAACAAACTGAAGCCCCCAACCTGAAGCAGTTGCTGGAAGCCCAAACGGTCTTAAAAGTCTTTCACTTTGCCCGTTTCGATCTAGCCATATTACGCCAAAATCTGGACATCTACGTCCAGCCTGTATTTTGTACAAAAATTGCCAGTAAACTTGCCCGTACCTATACCAACCGCCACGGACTTAAAGATTTAGTCCTGGATCTCGAACAGGTGGAACTGGATAAAAGTTCCCAGAGTTCAGATTGGGGGAATCCCAATAACCTTTCCGATGAACAACTCCGGTATGCGGCGAATGATGTACGTTATTTGCTGTCTGTGCGACAGAAACTGATTGCTATGTTGCAACGAGAAGATCGTTGGCAACTTGCCCAAGAGTGCTTTGATGCCTTATCAGTGATGGTGTCTTTGGATTTGCTCCTCTATCGAGATATCTTTGAACATTAAGACAACCTATCGTAACCTGGGAGGGTGGATGAACCGAATTCCAGCAAGAGTGATACCTGCTAGGATAAAAAAAGGAAGTGCCAATAATATTGCTAGATTTACAAGTTTCCTATGCCCATGACCGCTCAAGTTATTGTCGAAAAGAAAAAATTAGACAACCCTCCTCTAGAGATTCACTATCTGGGCGATCGCGTTCTGCGTCAACCAGCTAAGCGGGTTGCCAAAGTAGACCAAAGTATCCGACAGTTAGCTCATCAGATGCTGCAAACCATGTATAGTGCAGATGGCATTGGCTTGGCAGCACCACAGGTCGGGGTAAATAAACAAATCATTGTCATCGACTGCGAACCGGATAACCCAGAAAATCCCCCCTTGATTCTAATTAACCCCACGATTAAGCGCTTTGGTGCGAGTGTATGTGACGCTCAAGAAGGGTGTTTAAGTATTCCTGGCGTCTACTTAGATGTCAAACGCCCGGTAGAGGTGGAAGTTACCTACAAAGATGAGAATGGACGCCCGAAAACCTTAAAGGCGGATGGTCTGCTTTCTCGCGCCATTCAACATGAAATGGATCACCTGACTGGGGTTATGTTTGTGGATCGGGTGGAAAATGGATTGGTTTTAGCAGAAGAACTGCAAAAGTATGGCTTTTCTACCCAAGCTGTCAAACCTTTTCATGGCTAGGAAATCTCAGAGTAACCGTGCCAATGCCTTGTCCATGGATTGATCCATGGACATTTTAGTATCCTGCGTTAGATCTAATCCAATGACACCAAAAAGTGGTTTATTTTTGATGGGTTCCTGTATTACCGCAATTGCGGCTGTTGGCTCAATTTTTGAACTCTCTTCAGGAACACCTCAGTTAGGTGTATCAGTCACGGAAATTATCCTGGCGGGTAGTATTCCCTTGAGTGGCTTTTTGTTCTACGCCGCTGTTCGCGATGCGAAGGCAAATCAGTAGAACGTTGTCTCCCTAGGGTTTGGCGTCCGTTGTCCTTTAGAATTTTAATTGTAGGGGCACGGCAGTTCCGTGCCCCTACGAGGTCTTTGGTCAACCTCTACGGAGGAATCAAACCCCATGCTAAAACACGGTTTCCAAGCTCACGGACATTACTGATGACTGGTCAACACTGCCGTGGATTTCTGCGACCTCTTGCTGTCAGAGGTACAGCTATACCACTATCTTCCTATCCCTTGTCTGAGGAGCAGGAGATAGTGATTGGGCGTGATCCAAGCTGCCAAATTGCCTTAAACCCTAATCAGTATTTAATTGTATCGCGGCGTCATGCCACGATTCGTCCCTGTTCACCCTGGAATCAGGGCTGGGAAATTTGTGATCTCAATAGTATTAATGGTACTTACATTAATGGTTATCCTTTACGGGGATGCTGTCGATTGCACGCCGGCGATCGCATTGAACTGGGTCAAGATGGTCCTCAGTTTATTTTTGAGTGCCAGTTCAGCTCGTCTGTGTCCCCAGTCTCCCCTGTTCCTTCGGGTTCATCGCTGACACCTGTCAGTGTGATCGGACATAAAACTCCCGATTCTGTTACCTTTAGCCAACTGTTTCCCCTCGCTTCAACGGGAGCCGATTTAACTCAGAAGGCGTTTCTTAGACCCGCTATTCTGACGGTGGTTTTTGTGGTATTGATGTTTATGGCTGTCGGTAAGCCAATGGTGTTTAATCTCCTATTGGCAACCTATTTAACTGGTGCCGCCTCTTACTTTGTCTACCAACTTTGTGGTAAATGTAAACCCTGGTGGGTGTTATTGGGATGTGCGATCGCGACGGGTTTAATTTTAACGAGTCCTTTGTTACCTCTATCGATTATCGTTTTTCGCGACATCTTACCGGGAAGCTTACCCCAAGAGGGGGAACTGATCAGTTTTACCGCTCTGCTGATCCGCATGTTTTTCGGGGCGGGTTTGATGGAAGAGTTACTTAAAGTCCTTCCCATTATTGGGGCGTATTTCTTGGGGAGACTCCTACGTTCTCCTTGGCGAGAACAAATTGGCGTCTGGGAACCTCTGGATGGGATTCTATTAGGTACGGCGTCAGGGGTGGGTTTTACGCTATTGGAAACTCTTGGGCAGTATGTTCCCGATATCATTGATAATGTGACCTTTCAAGCGGGTCAAGAACCGGGTCAGCTGATGGGATTGCAATTACTCATCCCCCGTCTACTGGGTTCAGTCGCCGGACATATTGCTTATAGTGGCTACTTTGGCTATTTTATCGGATTAAGTGTCCTCAAACCGCGAAAAGTTTGGCAAATTCTGGGAACGGGTTATCTGTGTGCGGCGACTCTCCACGCTCTTTGGAATGCCAGCGGGTTTGTCAGTAGTTTATTGTTAGCAGTGGTGGGGATTTTGTCCTATACCTGCTTAGCCGCCGCCATTCTCAAAGCTAGGGCAATTTCGCCGACGCGATCGCAAAACTTCGCTACCCGTTTATTTTGATCCTCTATAAAATAAAAATCCTCTGCTTACTCTAAACAAGAGAGCAGAGGATTTTTATAACGGAGCAATTGACAAAAGCAATGTTGGTTGTTCTAATCCAGAGCCAACATCGCTTTTGCCAGAAAACTGCCTGCGCTTTGATAAAACCGATCAACCTGTATCCTCAAGCGCTGACTCAACGCACTCATGCTTTGGAAAACCTTATGCACTGATGAACGATTTCTGCTTTTCTCCCTGAGAATGCAGGTTTAGTCTACTTCTGTCGTTTATTCCAAGTTCAGAGTCCAAGACTCCAGAGAACCTGAATCACCCGCAGAGCAATCATTAATAATCAGTTGCCAAGTCCCAGCAGATGAGTGTCCCTTAAACACAGACAAAGGCTGAGTTGCACAATACTCACCACTCGGAATCACAGCATGAGACCCAGCTACTGAGTCAAAACTATGGGAGAAGTTATCGTTAAAGCTGTAATCCCCATTTAGGTCGTTACTGTAGCCACTCGCCGAAAATTGAGGTTGTCCGGGGCGCCGGAATAAGTCCACCACAACCCCGGTTTCTACATGACGCAACTGGGCAATCAAGTCGCCAACCCAAGTATGTTCTAAGTGATTCAGAGTTACGGTGACGTTACTAATCGCGATATTTTCCGTCACCACAATCTCATCTTGAAAACTGGCAACTCCATCGGGAATATTGCCACCACGACCGCAGTAGGTCGAAGCGGGGGAGTTCACAGATGTGGTAATGTTAGCGTCTACAGTGGCAGTTGAGGTACGATTCATGAGCTTCGACATAGGTTAATAACTCCAAAACAGAATTAGGTTGACAAAAGGTAAAACTCCGCTAGCGATCGCGAAATTACAATGTTAAGAATATTTGCGCTCTGTTACGCATTCTTAATGCACCCCGAATTTTTTTTAATTTCGCGAACATACAATAATCTCCTCTTAATTAATAATGGCATTACTTGAGCGGTTTTATCTAGTCCTTCTGGGGATCTTTACTAAAAAAAAACAATTTAATCGATCCCAAACTGATATCTTTATTTCCTGTATTCCTTTACTGACAAGCAATTCAGCGTCAAACATTGAGCATTCTTGTCGATAAGTTTATGTTAATTTAATATAAAATTACATCCTTTATAACTTTGATTAATCTTTGGTGAGAGATTAAAAAACTTTCTCAAACAACTCGGAATTTATCCGCGTCGCTCTGACACAAACTTCAACCTACCCTTCCCGAAGGGTTGGACTGTAAATTTTGAACTCACCCCTCTGCCGCAAGATTATTAAGTTTAAACCGTTGTCTTGTAAAATTAGTTTCTTTTTCGTAAAAATTTGTTGCATCATCGGCTAAAAATTTTTTGGGCTATTAATTTAAACTACTTTCTCTTAACAGAGAAACTCTTTTATGTATGCCACCCACAGCCAGCCTAGTCATTAGAACTTCTCCGTTGTGGGAAACCCTGCGTCTTCAGACCAGGGAGGAACAAGCGGTAGCGGTTTAAGAAGCATACCCCTTTCGGGGTGGAGGGGTATGGTTGCCCCTCCGGTTTTCACCCATTTCTGGGGTAAAGTTAGCCTCGCCAAGGTTATCGGTCGGTAACTGTCCAAAAA
>NZ_JAVKEW010000051.1:0-7514 GCF_040226375.1 Coleofasciculus sp. G2-EDA-02
ATCGATTGGCGATACTCACGACTTTCGCCTGTGCTAGACTACTTTTATAGATTAACACATTATTTATTACAATACAAGACTAAGAGAAAATAAAAAGTCGTCCTAAAAGGACGAGGCTTGTATCCCTAGTTCTCGGTCAAAATCTTTGTCCGTCAAGATGCCAATTCCGTCAGTATTAGTGTAGAAGACACCGGACCCGGTATCAAGCCATCAGAACAAGCCACCCTCTTTGAACGGTTCCGCACAGGAAACCATGCTAGAGCAGGAACGGGCTTGGGATTACATCTATGGCGTCGGATTGTAGAAGCCCACTCAGGCAGCATTGAAGTGGAATCAATGGTGGGTAAAGGCAGCATATTTACTGTACGCCTCCCCCACTTGGCACCAAACAGCTCTGAAAGTCAATTATCTTTTTCAACAAGCCAACCATGAACAAGATTAATGTTGCTTTAATTGAAGACCATCACCTCACCCGCTCCGGCATCAAAGCTGCTCTAGAAGACTGTGAGGAGATTAGCTTTATTGGAGAAGCGGCGAATGGTTTACAAGGGATAACTCTGCTAGAGAAAACCTTGCCTGACGTAGCGATAATCGATATCGGACTACCGGGGTTAGTGGACGGAATTGAGTTAACCAAAAGGTTCAAAGAGTATGTCAAACAATCAAAAGCTCTAAACCTTGATAATCAGCCTAAAGTGCTAATTTTGACCATGCAGGATAATGAGGAATCGGTACTGGCGGCTTTTGCAGCGGGAGCTGACTCTTACTGTATGAAAGATGTCCGGCTTGAAAAACTAGTGGAAGCAATTGTTGAAACCCATTTAGGCGAAAATTGGATTGATTCATCAATTGCGAGAATCGTTTTGGCTCGCCTGAATAACCCGTTCAAGGTAATGGCTACCGCCGTAGCTGTTCCCATGGTGTCAATCCATGGTTTAAAGCCAGAAGATAGCGAGTTACTGATGACCAATCCTCTAACACAACGAGAGAGGGAAGTCATAGAGCTAATTGTAGAGGGGTACAGCAATGAAGAAATAGGCGAATCGCTATACATTTCTCTTGGCACTGTGAAAACTCATGTGCGTAATATCCTTGATAAGCTAGCTTGCGATGACCGTACTTCAGCAGCAGTACGCGCTCTCCGCGCAGGCTTGGTTAACTAGAGTTACCTTCCTGATTCTAACCGCGCTGGCTGTTAGCTAATACCAATCTCCCTCCCAAGAGTTTCTACACACTTATCCTAGTGAAGACCCCAGCTTAACCAAGCTGGGATTTTTTTTAGTTAAGCGAGGATTTGGTGCGATCGCGTCTTGGGGTTAGGGAGTGGCGATCGCGGGGTTTGAGTAGCAATCCATAGATTTGCGTAAGTCCTGAGTAGTAGGTTAGCGTTGAAACATTCCCAAGCAAAGTAGACGAAGGGGGTACGGGTTGCGATTTGTCTGAATCTGTGGTCTGTGGTTCGCCAGCAGCTACCAGATGTAACTAAGAATAATTCTGTCTCTTTGGAGCTTAATCAAGCATGATTGCTGTCGAACATTTACCTGACAATACACCAGGCATTATTACGCTGGGTGAGGGTGAAGCCTGGTATCAAAGCGAACCACTCACGACACGATTGAAGAACTTGATTCGGGATTATCCAGAAGGAGTTGGCATCATTAAGGAGCTAATTCAAAATGCTGATGACGCTGGAGCAACCCGTGTAGAAATCATTTTCGATTGGCGCACTCACAGCTTTGAACAGCTTCCCGATCCTCGAATGGAAGCTTTGATGGGAGCCTCTATGCTGGTCTACAACGACTCCAAATTCACGGACGAAGATTTTAAAAATATCAAAAGCTTGGGTGATAGCGGCAAGCGAGAAACTCTTTGGAAGACGGGTCGATTTGGAGTGGGCTTCAATTCTGTCTACCACGTCACCGACCACCCCAGCTTTATTTCTCGCGATCGCATTGTCTTTTTTGACCCTCATGCGTCTGCAATTCCGGGTGCAACACTAGGACAACCGGGACATAGCTGGCGATTTGAAGATGGATGGTGGGGCTATCCCGACTTCATGAAGGTCTACGAACCGGGCGGACTACGAGCAGGCATAACCCACTTCGACGGAACGCTCTTTCGTCTGCCCCTACGGAATGTCGCTCAGGCAAAGCAAAGCAAAATTCGGAATGAGCCGTTCAGCCAAGAGAACGTGCGGCAACTGCTGGCAGAATTTGTCAAAGCCGGGGAGGAGATGCTGCTCTTCCTCAAATCGGTTCTGACGATTCAGGTTTGTGAGATCGACTCTGACGGCAGTAAGCGCGATTTGCTTGCTATCGCTACCCAAAACGATCAAGCGGTCAAAATTGAGCGGAGAAAGCTGCTTACGCAATTGCAGAAGGGCGCAGATACTCTGTTGACACTTTGCCAAAGTGCTTCAAATGATCTTCCCGCAGTTTGTTATCGGCACACGATTAAGGTTGCCACTCCCGAAAATCAAACCATCTCAACTTGGCGCGTTACCAGCCTAATACGTGCGGAAGGCGAGTTGCTCAGCTTAATGCAGGAAATGGCGGCACAAGGTGAGAAGGCTGTACCTTGGGCGGGAGCCGCTGCTCTTATTTCTAGAACTGGCAACACCCAACAAAAAACCTTTGTGGGTCGGGCATACTGTTTTCTGCCGCTTCCCCAGGAAACGGGACTTCCTGTTCACATCAATGGCTTTTTTGATTTGGACTCGTCTCGACGCGAACTAACTAGCGACTCGCTAACGGGCAGGGACAAAAAGCGGGTGTTATGGAACCAACTGCTAGTGCGCCATGTGCTATCCCATGCTTACGCTAACTTAATCGTGAGCTTGGTAGAGGATATTGGGGAGACGGAACCTGAACGTTTTTACCAATTCTTTCCGCCCGAACGTACAACTAAAGCTCTGGCCGAGTTGCCAACCTACGTCATCAAACTGCTCCAATCCAAACGAGTCATTCGATCGGCGATTGGGCATCCCACTGTTATTCAGCAAAACGGTCGGCGTCAAGTCGGCAAAACTCACTGGGTTACACCTCAAACCATCAAGATTCTTCCCCAAGGGTGGGAAAGCTTACTCGATCCGCTGCGATTAGATGGTATAGATTTGCCCGATCCAACTCTGCCACCCGAACTAGAAGCTGCATTTTCGAGAGCCGATACTCCTCTTACCGTCTTTAAGCCAATCGATTTGCGATCACGCCTACTAATGAAAGAACCTTTGGGAATGCCCGTGGCAAAGGCTCCCAAAGCTTGCCTTCGCAAGCGAGAATGGGTGACGAACTTGTTACGCTACTGCCTTAGCGATGGCCGTCGCGATGTGAAGGATTTGCCATTGGCAATTTTGGCAGATGGGACGTTGCAAAGCTTTGGACATAATCCTCCAGGATTCATCTACATCCTGAATTCACATGAGCGCCAGATACTCATGGATCACATCTTTGCTAGCCGTCCTGACTGGTTTTTAGACGAAGACTTTGCTGATCGGGTGAGGGAGATTAGCCAATGCCAAGGTCAAGGCATTTCCATACTTACTCCAGTAGAGGTGGCGAAACGGCTAAAGGATTTGATTGATTTGGGTGACTACATTGCGGTCGAATGGGAACCGGATGGAGAGCAGATTCCTAACTCAAGCTGGCTGACGCAGGTCTACAACTTCTTTGCAGACGTAAAGAATTTGCCGACCAATGAAATTAAGGAAGTTCCGCTAGTTCCTTGTAACGATGGCTTGTTGTACATAGGAGGAACTGCGGAAACGCCTTTGTGGTACGGCTCCAGCACATCTAGAGAAACGTTGGATACGCTGAAATACTTTGAGATTCCGCTGGTCGAGGCTCAGGAACCGCTACAGAGAGCGATCGCTACGTTTCGCAGCCGCCATTCCGATCAACTAATTTGGCGGCTCACCGTTCCTGACTTGATCGACACATTATATGCTAAGGGTGAGTTGCCTGTTTACAATCCAGATTATTACAAGGGATTAGTTAGCTTCCTAGCCGATCGAAACTGGATACAGGGGGAAGGGAAAAACGATGAGCCTCGCAAGAAAAAGCTGCGCCAGTTGCAAATTTATCCCACCATTGAAGGTCAGCTAACAGAGTTGAACAATGTCTACGCACCCGGTGGCTATGTTCCTCCTAAAGTTGCCGGTTCGTTGAAGCTGCTCTGTTTGGGAGCTAATGAGAATAGCCAGGAGTGGAAAGCGTTTTACGATTTCTTGGGGGTTCCTGTTTTGGATCATACAACGATGATCCAAAATTTGCTGGCGGACTACGCTAATCTCAAGCCAAACCAGCAGTTGGAAGCCCTAGAGTGGATACGTGACCATTTGAGCATTGCCCAGACGGAGCTAGAAAAGCGGAGTCAAAGTGTTGATCTGAAAAAGCGAGTGCGAGAAGCACCTCTCATTCGTTGTACAGATGGTCAACTAAGAGCGACAAGTGCTATCTACAGTCCCAAAACATATAACGAAGTGCGGCTGGTGCTGGGAGAGCGTGCCCATACGCCCGACATGGGAATCTACAAAAACGCAGAGCATTGGCTCGACTTCTTTCGAGAGTTGAGGATGTTGGAAACACCCAGTGCAAATGACCTGTTGACGTATGTGGATGAGCAAATTCAGCAGGCAAAGAACGGGGTGACGGATGCGATCAGCAAGCATTTGACAGACGTATTTAGCCACCTTGAAAAACATTGGGAGCGACTGGAAAAAGAAAAGGTGTCTACGGGTAAAACGCTGGCTGAAGCTTTGAAGACGAGGGCTTGGCTCCCCGTTGAGCGAGATCCAGAGAAACTTAAGCGATTCCCGGCATTCACGGTTCCGCAGAACAGGCTGTATCGGAGTGATGAGGTCTGCTTTAGTCCCTATGGGTTTCTTGTAGCCAGCCAAAAGCCTTTGTTTGTAGTTGGCAAACTGCCGAAGAATGAGTTTCAGCAAGCTCTGGGCTTCCGTTTTCCCAACCGCGAAGACGTGGTGAACCACTTTAAGGCTTTGATACAACTTTGGGATGGGGAGGCAACTCCATCATTTGACGATGAGGCATTTCAGCGATCGCTCCAAAACATCTACAACTATTTCAATACTGCGTTTCTTAGCAGTCGAGCGACGGATGCAGACCGTCAATGGTTGCGAAACCAGTTGCAAGGTTACAAGTGTTTGTGGAACTATGGGGAGTTTTGGAAGCCGGAACACACATTTCAGGTCAACGTTCCTTTCTTTGGTAAACGTCGGCAAAGAATTACGCCTTCTTCGCCCATTCGGGAGGTGTACGAGCTTTTAGGGCAAAAACGGCAGCCCGGAATCGACGACTACCTTGCTTTTTTGGCACAGCTAGCGAAAGAGTGCAGAGGTGAACCTTTAGATGCTGATGATGCGAAGTGTGCCTACGAGGTTTTGCAGCTTCTAACGAGAGATTTGGAACTAGAACAACGTTCTGCTGCCGATTACGATTTGCTCTTGCTGACAGACGATAACCTGCTGTTGCCACCCAACCAAATTCTTATCCCCGATGCACCCTGGCGACTAAATGCTATTGCTGATCGTAATCAGGTCAAAATCTTGCACCCTGAAGTTCCCCACACTTTAGCGAGTACCGCAGGTAGCCGATCGCTGCTGAGCGATGTGATTGAGAAGCCTACAAACATTGACTTAACAAACGACCAGAATGCGAACAGGCTTTGTCAGAAGTGGCGGAATCTGCTGCGCTCGCCAGAATTTCTCAGAGGGTTAGAGCGGCTGATTGTAGACCAGTACGGATTAGAAGCCAAAGTGGAACTGGATTGGCTAGCAAGGGCAGGTGTTGTAGCAGCGGGGACGATTACCACCAAATTGCTACTGGACGATCATTGTATCGCGTCAGGGCTGCAAGGAAGCTATTACTTCGAGCCGAACAAGTGTGTGTTCTACCTCAGCTATGAGGGCGAAGAATTGATGCGCCATCACCAGACTGAGAGCCTCAACCATCAGCTAGGCAGCTTTAAGCTGAATGATACGGCTCGCTTATTGACAATGTTCAACAGCCAGCCATCGGAGATTGAACATTTGCTTGATCGGCTGAAAGTAAAGGCACTCAAGCGAGCAGCTCTAGTAACTGTACCGTTTGACGAAACGGATGGAGATGAGGTTGACCAAATCTTTGATACCGATTTGCTGGATGAGTTTGGGACGGACAGCATGGATGAGGACAAGACGAAAGATGGGAACGAGCAAAAGCCAGCTAGTCCTTCATTGGTTACAAGCACTAATGGCAATGCCTTAGAGCAAGCGAACACCAAACCTAACTCTGCTCCGCCTACGAACAATGATTCAGCAGTAATCTCACCTCCTGTTCCGTTTACTCCCGTTCAGCCTGCTGCCAATCCAATTATTAAACCTGCAAAATCGGTCGCGAGAACTACATATCCAAGCCAACAATATCGCAATGGTGTCCGAGTTCGTTCTGGGTTGGAGGTTGAGCCGAACAAGAGCGTAGAAGCGGAATTGTCAGAGGCAGAGGGGAAAAAGATTGACCGGGCTGGGATGGCGCAAGTCATGGAGTATGAGCGTCGGCATGGGCGTGAACCTAAAGATATGAATGAGATTCACCCAAATCATCCCGGCTACGATATTGAGTCTAGGGATGTGCGATCGGGCGAAGTTCGCTATATCGAGGTGAAGTCACTGCGAGGGTTATGGGACAGACGAGGAGTCTGCATGTCTCTAACTCAGTTTGAAAAGGGTAATGAGAAGCAGGATGAGTTCTGGCTATACGTGGTTGAGCAGGCTGAAATGGATGAAGCAAAGGTGACTCCGATTCAGAACCCGGTTGGATTGGTGGGTGAGTTTTACTACGACGATAGCTGGCGGCAGTTGGCAGATGACGAAGCAAGTGAGGTGGGCTAATGCAACTTTTGTTTTCCTGGAGAAGAAAGCGCGATAGCGAAGCGCTGCTACGAAGCGCAGATCGCGCTCTTTGCTGGGTGAACTAAATTCCGAGCTCACCAGAGGCAGTCAATTGTGAAGTTCGCCAACAGTATCACATCTTAAACTTACGCTTTTCTACAGGTTCCACCCATATAGTACAGAACCCGGAAGTTGCTGGCCTACCCGCAACTTCCAACGTCACCCCCAAACGCTGCACTTCCTTCTTACATTCTAAATTAGTCAGACTATCCCCATTCCACCTCATCAAATTCCGAGCAAACTTTCCCTCAGCGCTAGTTGCCCACCGCAAAGCCTCCGCCTGCTCCTGAGTCAGATGAACCGCTTCCCCCGGCGCAAACCCCCCTTGAAACCAAAGCCAACCCATCCACCCCATCAAAGCACCCACACCCAACGTCACCAACAGGATACCTGCTGCAACCACCAAAGAACGAGCAGACGTTGCCACCTGAAGGGGTGACAAGCAGCTCAAAAGCTTGGCAGACAGAGCATTTCCCCCCTCAAGCCTCAAAAAGATGAGAGCTTATTGACAGGTTTATTGAGAATAAAAAAATGAATGAGAATGATAATCACCTGGGTGACGATCCAA